>JAIOSZ010000246.1 GCA_021107335.1 Desulfuromonadaceae bacterium
GTGACCTGCGGCGCGACACCGCTGATAAATCGCCAGGGAAGATGAATCGCCTTAGGCGGTAATGGGCTATAGAACCCAGTGGTCCCTCGGGACAGGCCAAAGGGACTAACCACCTTCTCGTACTGGTAAACGCTTGCATACACATGCACCAATAGCCGAGGAAAGGAAGGAGGACAACCGAGGACCATGCAGGTCGCAGGAAGTGCCTCTTCCATAAAAGCCCCAGCCTGGGCAGCGACTTTGGGGCTAAGGTTGGTGCGGATGCTATAGTGGGGCGAATGGTAAACAAAGGAATCTGACCAGGGATGAACAGGGGTGCAGCTACCTGCGAGAGTTAAGACGGGCAACAGCATGACGATAATGCCTATCTGTTGCCAACGTGTCCACATCGCCCCGCCTGTTTTGAGGTTTGATTGTTTAAATTTGCAGCTTTCCACTACCTTCTTACGCTTTCTGCTGGATCTGAAGCCTATCTGGCAAATTGGAAATCATCGAAATTTATTCAAACAAATAACCTGTTCGTATGGAAACAACTTTCTCCAAACAAAAAAACTCCCCTTTTGTCGAGAAAAGTTATACGCAAGTCTTTTCCGCAATAGGGAATCCCTGTGTTTTAAAGCCACTCAGGCCGCAGGCCGCACCGGACGCCGGGCTCGCCACAGCCACCAGGCGGATAAGATCAGGGCTAGAGCTGGCAACAGGTCGCCATAACGGGTGTACAAACTCGGCCGGGCACCGAGACCGACCGACCCGCGCAGGGCAAGGCGTTCAAACAAGGGAGACTGGGCAGTGATGCGCCCGGAGGGAGCAATCAGGGCAGAAATACCGGTATTGGCTGCCCGCGCTAGCCAGACCCGATTTTCCACGGCACGAAAGCGGCACATAGCGAGATGCTGATAAGGCGCCGAGGAGCGGCCAAACCAAGCATCGTTGGTGATATTGACCAACAGATCACTTCCCCGGCGCACATAGTCCCGTGCCAGTTCAGGAAAGATCCCTTCAAAACAGACCAGTACGCCGAGACTGTGGCCATTCATGGGCAAGGGGCTAACCGTACCGGGGGCGAAGTCGCCGATGCCGACCACCAGCTTGTCGATAAAGGGTAAATAACGGCCCAGAGGCACATATTCGCCAAAGGGCACCAAATGAACCTTGTCGCTACGACCCAGCACACCGCCATCGGGCCCGAGCAGAAAGGCGCTGTTCAAGGTGCGGGGCCGGCGGTTGACCATCTCGAAGGCTGGGCTGCCGAACAGCAGATAGGCTCCGCTGGAACGGGGAACCTCAATTACCGCTGCGGCCAGCGGTCCGCCCTGTTGATAATAGAAAGGCATAGCGCTTTCCGGCCAGATGATCAGCTCAGGCGCCGGGTCAGCAGTAGAAGGAAGAGACAGCTGGCGATAGATATCGACTGTACGCTGTTGAAAGGTCGGATCCCATTTCACCGCCTGATCGACGCACCCTTGACCCAGCAAGGTGGACAGGCTTTGCTCTCGTTTGTCAGGCTGTTCGGCCAGACGTAGGGTGCCATAGCCGAGATTGGCGAGAAACAGCAGCACCGTCGCTATCACAGCGATACGGGGAAAGACCTGCCGAAACCCCTTACTCCGTGCCTGCCAAAGAGCCGCCAGGGTGGCATTGCTCAAGATCAACAAATAGCTCAGCCCATAGGGACCGCAAAGGTCCGCGGATTGAATGAGCAACAGATGGGATTGCTGGGAATAGCCGAGAGTGGCCCAAGGGAAGCCACTAAGCAGAAAGGAACGTAGAAACTCTAGGGCTACCCAGAAGACCGGTAGGGTCAGGGTCAGCGCCAGCCCCAGGCGATCGCGGCAGCGACAGGCGGCCCAGGTAGCGGCGCCGAAAAATAACGCCAAATAGAAGACCAGCAACAGGTAGGCCACCCCCGACAGTAACGGATGCAGCCGACCATAGGTGGTCATGACGATATTGAGCCAGTAGAGGACCAGGCCGAAGAAACCGACCCCGGCCAGAAAGCCGCTGCGAAAGGGCCGCCGCTCCATGACTACAAACAGCGGCAGCAAGCCGAACCAGGCCACGCTGGCCAGGTCTGGGCGGGGAAAAGACAGGGCCAAAAACAGACCGGAGAAGAACGCCCAGCAGTCGCTGCTATCGATGGGCAGTCGCCGCCTGCTCATCAGCATTGGGGTTCCGTCTCTTCATTCAGCGGCAGGGGCCGGACTCGCACCTTACGCAAGGTGCGCTCATCACATTCAACGACTGTCACGGCAAGGCCGCTAGCGGTCATCTGTTCGTCCTGCAGGGGTACGCGTCCCAATAGATCAACCAACCACCCCCCGACGGTATCGAATTTTTCTTTGGGAATCAAAACACCAAAGTGGTCGGCGAAATCCTCAATATTCAAGCGACAGTCGACCAACACCCAGCCGTCCTCTTTCGTCGTGAGCCACTCCTCCTCAAGGTCGTATTCATCCTGAATATCGCCAACGATCTCTTCCAGCAGATCTTCGATGGTAACCAGACCCGAAGTACCGCCATATTCGTCGATAGCGATGGCCATATGCACGCGCCGGGTACGAAATTCTTTGAGCAGTTCCTCAATCTTTTTAGTTTCGGGAACGAAGAACGGGGTACGCATCACCGCCTGCACCCTAACCTCTTCGTCGGGGACACCCCAGAATTTAAGCAAATCCTTGGCATAGACTAAGCCAACGATGCGGTCGGTCGTCCCTTGGTAAACGGGGATGCGAGAATGGCCCGATGCGATGATCGCCTTGAGAATTTCGGAAACCGTGGCTTCGGTGCTGCAGCAGACCATGTCGGTACGCGGCACCATGATTTCTCGCACCATGGTCTCACCGAATTCGAAGATGGAGTGGAGCATCTCCCCTTCCTCTTCGTTGATAATGCCTTCCTGTTCCGAAGCATTGATCATCTCTTGTAACTCTTCTTCGGAATGCACCCGCGGCCTGCCGAAAAACAGGCGACTTATAAGGTTCCTTTTGGAAGACACCGTTGCGCCGGGACCGTCACTATCCAACGATTCTTCTCCTTTCACACTCAATAAAAAGTAAACCAAAAAAACCTGGGCTGTTGATCAGCCAAAACAGAGGTAGAGCAGAGCGGTAGTGGTCACACCCAGCAGCGCCCCCACCAGTACTTCGATAAAACTATGAATTTTCAGGTAAACTCGG
Organism: Desulfuromonadaceae bacterium; assembly: GCA_021107335.1. GTDB lineage: Bacteria > Desulfobacterota > Desulfuromonadia > Desulfuromonadales > Syntrophotaleaceae > Syntrophotalea_A. The sequence continues at coordinate 3,177 of JAIOSZ010000246.1, forward strand.
CTCTGACTGACCATCACTGCCATAGCCAGCACCAACAGGCTGAGGAGCTGTCCTGCTCCGGAAAGAATGGCTGAAGTGGCGACGGAAAAGGCAAAGGCGGCATGACCACTGGGCATGCCACCGTGCAAGGGACTAGCTTGCGGGCTGCGAGCCTTGAGCAACACCACCAGAATGGTCACCACCAGGACGGAAACAACCTCTAGATCACCCGGAGGCTGGGACAACAGGGGCACACCTTTGACTTCCGGCGAAAAGAAATAGCTAGACAGGGCCAGGTAACCCATGACCGCCGCACCGATGCAGGCCATCAGCACCGCGCCAGCAGCCACATCCTTAGCCCGGCGGGCCAAGGGATGATACTCGGGGGAAACCATGTCCACCACCACCTCGATGGCGGTATTAAGAAGTTCGGCGAAAAACACCAGCACCATGCCGAACACAAGCAGAATAAATTCCAGAGAGGACACGCGAAAAAACAGCGCGGCCCCCAGCACCCCCAGCGCGACCAGCAGATGGTAGCGCAAATGGCGCTGAGTACGGGCCGTCCAGAGAATACCTTCGATGGCACAATTAAAACTGGCCCAGACTCCGGTCGGTTTCATATCTAACCTCAGTGGGACGCTAAAAATTCGCTCTGAATAGCGGCAAACAGGGTTCGCTCCATTTCCTCCATGCGGCGGGCTTCTTCCTCGCTGCCTCGCTCATGGTCATAGCCAAACAGGTGCAAAACACCGTGCAACAGCAGAAAATACAGTTCACTCTCAAAGGGAAGACCTGCCTCGGCCGCATCGCGAGCCGCGGTGTCGGCGGAGATAACCACATCGCCCAGCAACTCTGGATGAACTTCACCGCCTTCTCCTTCACGCATCGCAAAGGAGATCACGTTGGTCGGCCAGTCGCGTTGCAGATAGTCACGGTTGATCTCGCGAATCTGCACATCGTCGACGATGAGTACAGAAAGCTCACCGTCAGGACATGCCAAGTCGTTTAAGATCTTCTGTGCTACCTTTTTTAGGCTCGTTTCCTCTATCTGTTTGTTCTTTTGGCGGTTCTCCAGTTGAATCATCACTGCTCTTCCTTTTGCTTTGCTCTTTTTTGGTGGTCTCTTTTTTACTCGAATCTTTTTCCCGCTCTTTGTGCACCGGTTCCGGATAATCGATGCGGTGGTGAAAGATGCCAGACAGAATGCGGTTAAAACTCTTAGCGATATTGTGCAAATCCTTGAGAGTCAATTCACATTCATCAAGCTGACCATCGATAAAGATATTATTGATGATCTTTTGCACCATACCCTGAATACGGGCTGGCGTCGGGTCGGTCAGGGTCCGGCTGGCCGCTTCCACCGCATCGGCCAGCATGATCAAGGCCGCCTCACGGGTCTGAGGCTTGGGGCCGGGATAACGATAATCGCACTCATCGACCTGTTGCGCACCAGAACCGGACAGTTTCTTGGCCTTGTCATAAAAGAATTTTATCAGAGCCGTACCGTGATGCTGTCGAATAATATCAACTAAATCCTCACCGAGCTTGTTTGCACGAGCCGCATCGACACCGTCCTTGACATGGGACATGAGAATCAAAGCACTCATGGACGGTGACAACTTGTCATGCCGGTTCTCCTGAGCCCCGATATTTTCGACAAAATACAGCGGCTTACGAACCTTGCCGATATCATGATAATAGGCTGCCACCCGGGCCATAAGAGGATTGGCGCTGATGGTTTCGGCCGCTGCCTCGGCCAGATTACCAACAATAATGGAATGATGGTAGGTGCCTGGCGCCTGAATCATCAGTTCGCGCAGAGCCGGAGTATTCATGTTGGCCAACTCAAGCAGCTTAATGTCGGTGGTGTACTTGAACAAACTCTCTGCTAAAGGTACCAAGCCAGTGACGAGCAGCGCACAGATAAAACCGCCGGCGAGACCGAAACCGGCCTTGTAGAGCAGTTGGCTGTTGAGACCATGGCC
>JAIOSZ010000184.1 GCA_021107335.1 Desulfuromonadaceae bacterium
CGGGCGGTCTGCACCGCTTTATGAACTGGAAAGGACCGATCCTTACCGACAGTGGCGGTTTTCAGGTCTTTTCCCTGCCGAAAAAACGTATTACCGAGACGGGAGTCTTCTTTCGCCATGAAAACACGGGTGAAGAGATCTATCTCGGCCCGCAAGAGGCGATGCAGATTCAGAACACCTTGGGGGCCGATATCATTATGGCCTTTGACGAGTGCATCCCCTTTCCCGCCACGCACGATTATGCCTCCAAGTCGATCCGTAAAACCCTGCGTTGGGCCGAAGAATGCATCAAACATCAGGCGCGTAAGGACCAGGCCCTGTTTGGTATTGTTCAAGGGGGGGTCTACGAAGATCTGCGCCAGGAATGCGCCCGGATCATGGGAGACATGGATTTTCCCGGCTATGCCGTTGGCGGCGTCAGCGTCGGCGAAGGCCTGGAGCTGCTGAAAAAAGTCGTCGATTACACCGCCCCTATGCTGCCGGAGCATAAGCCTCGCTATCTAATGGGGGTTGGGCTTCCTGAAGATATTCTCGAGAGTGTCGAGCGCGGCATGGACATGTTCGACTGTGTAATTCCGACCCGCTACGCCCGCAGCGCCACCTTGTTTACCAAACGCGGAAAAATACGCCTGACCAACCGCCGCTACCGCCGGGACTTCTTTCCCGTTGACCCATCCTGTGATTGCTATTGCTGCCAAAATTTTAGCCGCGCTTACCTGCACCACCTGTTTCGCTCCAACGAAAGCCTCTCTGCGACCCTTTCAGCTATTCACAATGTGCATTTTTATCTCAACATGATGAGTCAGGCTCGGCAGGCTATCGAACAAAATGATTTTAAGGCCTTCAAGACAGAGTTTCTCGGCGAATATCTCTCCGGAGATTGACCCCGTCTGCGGTTCGGCCGATAGGGGCGCTATGAAGGACGAACCGCGAAACGGACAACTCTCGGTCTCTCTGGCTCAGCGCCTGCACCGTACCCTGACCGCCGACAAGGAGCAGATCTTCGATTGCCTGCAAGATCCCGCGCCGGAAGTGCTGCGAGCCCTGCTGAAAAACCCCGCACTGCAAACGGAGCACCTACTGGTGCTACTGCTGCGGCGAGACCTGTCAGAAGACCTGCTTAAGGCGATCTATCGCCTTGACCAGACCGGGACCAGCCGTCCGCTCAAACTGGCGCTGGTAAAAAATCCGGTAACCCCGGCCCCCATTGTGCAATCCCTGCTGCCCCACCTGCGCCTCTTCGAATTGGTTGATCTCTGTTTTCTGCCCGGGGTCACTGCCGATCAGCGTTTAACTGCTGAACGGACCATACTGTTGCGAATAGAATCCGAGCCCCTTGGTAATCGCATCACCTTGGCCCGTCGGGGCACAGCTACGGTGGTTGGTGAACTGCTGAACAAGGGAGAACCGCAATTGATGAAGGCCTGCCTGAATAATCCGCGACTCAAAGAGGCCGCCATCGCCAAACTTTTACGGGGACCGAAAGCAACCGCCGAGACCATCTCTATCATCGCCCGCCATCCCCGCTGGAAAAAACGGCCCAATCTTCGCCAATCGATACTGCGCCATCGCCTCACCCCCCAGATCTGGTTTACCTTATGGTTGCCGATACTTCCGCTGCGCGAGTTGCGCCACCTATTATCGTCACACCAGTCACCCCTTGTCCAACAAACCCTGATCCGTAATGAACTGAAGCAACGCCAGCCAAAATAAAACCTGTGTATTGATAACAAAACTATACTTTGACCAAACCTCATTTTCGGCTTCCGTTATATGACGACATTATGGTATTTTATTGCGCCTGCGGAAATGTGACTCCGCAGCCCATAATCATCCCCAAGTGCTCCCTGTTTAGCCATTGCTTACGAACAGGGATTTTAATTATGTTGCCAGGACAGTTTACAATTAATAAAGATGGCCATGATAACTCTGCTGATCGTAGATGACTCACCAATTGCTCGGCAAATTCTCAAGAAATGCCTGCCCAAAGAGAGTGCCTTCTCTATTATCGAAGCGGCTGACGGTCAAGAGGCCTTGGAGAAGTACCGCCAATACCGCCCCGAAATCACCTTTATGGACATGACTATGCCGGTCATGGATGGATTTCAAGCCATTGCTGAGATCAAGCAGATCGACCCGCAGGCTATTATCATCGCGGCCACGGCCGATGTGCAGCAAAAAGCCAGGCAGCGAATTATTGAGCTCGGTGCCCTGATGCAGCTGGCCAAACCGGTGTCACCCAAAGCAGTCAGGAATGCCTTGGCCAAGGCTGAACAGGCCCTACGGGAACAGCTCTAAGGAAGTCGTGATGGCAGATATACAGTTTTCCGGCGTGGAAAAGGACATCCTTCAGGAGTTAATGAATATCGGCTTTGGCCAAGCTGCGGCCGACCTGGCCCAGGTCATCGACCTTTCCATTGAGCTTAGCGTCCCCGACATTCAACTCTTCAAGGCCTGTGAACTGCGAAAGCATATTGGCACCGAGGCAGACAGCGACCAGGAGTTCAGTCTGGTTGAGCAGTATTTCCTCGGCAAGTTCAAAGGCATCGCACTACTGGTCTTTCCGGCCACATCCGGCAAAAAACTGGTTTCCCTCTTCGGCCTGCAGGATCAGAGCAATAAACCAACGCAGCACCTCGAACTGTTGGAAAAAGAGGTAATGATGGAAGTCGGCAACATCCTCATTGGGGCCTGCGTCGGCAAGATTACCGAACTGCTCAACGATGTGGTCATCTATTCGCCTCCGCGGGTCATGATTCAGGATGTGCGCAACAGCGCCCTGCCCAGAAACCTCTTTGATCCTTCCAGCATGGCCATCTCCATGAAAACCGTCTTCCACTTTGAACAACAGGAAATCAGCGGTCAGTTGCTTTTAATCGCCAACCAGGAATCCATCACCTGGCTGAAATCTGCCCTGAATGCCTTCATGGAGCAGTACCAATGATCTTCAGTCAGATTTCCGATATGATTAATATGGGCTTGGTGGTCCTGGACAAGGATCTGAAGGTCCACTTCTGGAACCGCTGGATGGCACAGCATAGCGGAATCGACTCGGAAAAGATCGTTGGACAAAGCCTGTTCGATTTCTTTCCTAATCTCAACGAACCCAAGTTTCTGCGCAACTGCCGCTCGGTCTTCGCCTTCGGTAATTTTGCCTTCTTTTCCCAGAAATTGCACCGATATCTGTTTCCTTTGCGCCCCACCTACTGCGACAAAGAGCCCTTCGACTACATGCAGCAGAGCTGCACCATGGGACCGATTCGGGATGAGGACAAGAGTGTTCGTTTCATTTTTTTATCGGTGAGTGATGTAACTGAGGTAGTGAAGTACGAGGAACAGTTGGTCGAAATGAATCGAAAAGATGCGCTAACCGGCATCTTTAACCGCCGATTTTTTACACAAAAGCTGCAGGAAGAATTTATTCGCGGCCGGCGCCATAATCGACCGCTGAGCCTGATCATGATCGATGTCGACCATTTCAAGCAGGTGAATGACAATCACGGCCATCAGGTCGGCGACGAGGCCCTCAAGGCCCTTTCCGCTCGGGTGCTGGACCGCATTCGCAAAACCGATATTCTGTCCCGCTACGGTGGCGAAGAGTTCGCCTGTCTGCTACCGGAAACCAATGGTTCGTCGGCCCTGAGACTGGCCGAAGATCTGCGCCGAATCGTCGCCGAGGAAAACTGGGTCTGTCGGGGTGTGAGCCTGCAGATGACCATCAGCATCGGTATTGCCGAGGGGCACCCAGAGATGGCGGACAGCGAAGCACTGCTTAAAAAGGCCGACGACGCCCTGTACGAAGCCAAAGCCGGGCGTAATCGGGCAATTCTCTACGACTAGGGCGCCTTGCCCTTATTTACTCAGCAAGACTCTTCACCAAGCGCTGCGCAGCGACAGCCAGCAATGCCTCTGCCTGGCCCATCGCCTCCTCGGCACTCATTCCCCTCGTCATGGTTTGCTCGCACATGGCCAGACCGACCTCCCTGCAACGAGCCGGTTCAAGCAACAACTGCCCGGCCAGCACGGCTACTTTAACCGACCGACTTCGCGCCAATCGTGCCACCTCACCGACCACCTTGCCCTGCAAGGACTGGTCGTCAAGGCACCCTTCTCCAGTAATCACCCAATCCGCATTGGACAGCGCCTTTTCCAGGCCGACCACCTCCAACACTCCTTGCGCCCCGGGAATAAGCTCAGCACCCAAAAAAGCTCGGGCACCGAAACCCAACCCGCCAGCGGCCCCGTCCCCCGGCACATCGAGAGCCTGCAGACCGAGTTGGTGTTGAACCAGCTCCGCTAAATGCTGCAAGCCACCGTCTAGTTCAGCGACCATCGCCTCATCCGCCCCTTTTTGTGGCCCGTATACACAGGCGGCCCCTTCCCGACCCCACAGAGGGTTACGGACGTCGCACCAGGCTTCGACTGGCGGCAGATTCAGTTGGGGCCTCTGCAGCTGGGCAATCTGTCCAAGCCCTCCGCCACCGAGGGGAACCTCACAACCATCCGCATCGAGAAACCGCCAGCCAAGGGCGCGAGCCGCCCCGGTCCCCCCATCAACGGTGGCACTACCCCCAAGGGTTAAGATAATCCGCTTGGCGCCGGCTTCCGCAGCGGCGGCGATCAGCTGCCCGGTACCGTAACTGGTCGTCAGCAGGGGGTTGAGCTGGGGCTTTTCCAATAGGGTCAAACCGCTGACACTGGCCATTTCGACTACGGCAACATCGCCGGGAAGCCAACCGTAAGCGGCCTCAACCTTGATGTCAGGAAGCGGCCCAGTAACACCCTGAACAACCCGCCACTGTCCGCGACGGTTCTCAACCAGGGCCGCTGCAGTGCCCTCACCACCGTCGGCAAGCGGCACGCACTCGACATGCCAGGCCGGACGCAAAGCGTGTAATGAATTAGCCACCACCCGGCAGGCGGTTTTTGCGGACAAACTGCCTTTAAAGGAATCGAAGGCCAGCACAATCTTCATCACTGCTCCCCTGATTAGCCTGAATCACAGCGTTGTTCAGGATTGCTGCGCGACTATCTTGGCGACAATATCAAACACCTCCTGCTCCTCGATCCAGAGCACAAAACCGTTGCCCTCTTCATCGCTACCCGTAAGATACCCCGCTCCATCGGGCTCTCCCCCACAGGTCTTGCAGGAAGCATGTACTTCCAGGGGATGGTTTTTATCCATTTTCATCATAATTTGTTTTTTCGACATATACCCTCCTTTTAGATCATTGCCAAATGCTGCGTAATTAGCAGAAACCGGATCTACCTCAAACGCACAAATCAGTATCACTGAAACCGGCGTTCGCAGCTTAGTTTAGAGATTTACTCAGTAAGAGTGTGGCATGCCCCAGAAGTGGGTCAAAAAAGAGTGGGGCATGTCACACTCTTTAAAACATCGACCATTCGGTTTTCCCCTTATTTCTCAGGATGTTGCACGACCATAATGAGCCAACCCTTAATAGCCTAGCATTTTACTCCTAAACAAAAAGATACGCTTTCAATAATTCCGACGACTTGCATTAGTGCAGGGCATCCTACCTCGTCTGCTCGCACAACCTGATTCAAATCTGGCATAACAATTGCCATTAATACGATTGATCAGATGGTTCCAACAGGTATTTCTTGGCCACCAACGCATAACGAAACCGGCCATAATTGATTCCGTAAGAACACCAAACCATCTCACTAATAAAAACGAAAAAGCTATGGGACATCATAAACGAGGACGGTATTTTTAACGATCTGCCTATTTTTTTAAACAACATGAATTCCCGAATAATAACCTCAGGAGAAACGAATGATCAAATTGAAATTGCGTGCTCAGATTCTAGTCCCAACTCTGCTCGCTGTGGTTATCGGTATGACTGTGGCCACCTTGCTGTCCTATCAGGCCTCTAAAAAGGCCCTGCATAGTAGCATAAAAGAACAGATGCAGCAGACAACTGTGGCGCTGAGCAAACAAATCGACAACTGGGTAGATGACCTTGCCAGCGACATCAAATCCCTGGCCAACCAGGCTGTGGTGCGTACCTCCCTTAAACAGAGCGGCGACACAACGGCTTCTGCCAACCGTGTGCTGCAGGAAATGGCCAAAGAGTATGGCAGTTATGAATTGCTGGCCATTGCCGATCAGACCGGCACAGTAGTAGCCGCCTCTGAGCAACGCTACGTTGGAGAACTGAAAATCGCTGATCGCGGTTACTTTCGGACTGCTCTTGGTGGAGAGGCCACTATCTCCGAAGCCATAAGAAGCAAGGTGAGCGGCGAACCTGCCTTTGTAATAGCAACCCCTGTTGAGCTCGACGGGAAGATTCAGGGGGTCTGTATCGGTGTCGTCAACCTGACTCATTTTGCCAACGAGTTCATTAAGCAGATAAAGGTGGGCAACAAAGGTTATGCGTATCTTATAGACAGCAAGGGCCGTTTCCTCTCCCATCCCAAGGCGGAACTTATTCTCGACCGCTCACTCAGCGAATTCGACTGGGGCAAAGAAGTCTTGAATGAAAAACAAGGCTTCAAACAATACCCATGGGAAGGCAAGGCCAAGATTGTAGCCTTCGAATCGGTAGCGAAAACCGGTTGGATCATCGCCGTCGGCGCTGAACTGGACGACATCTTTTCATCGGTAACCAGCATTAGAAACACCAGTCTAATGGTTGCCCTGCTGACCTTGCTGGCAGTAGGAGCAGTGATCTTTTTCATCGCACGCCGAATTGTTGGCGCAGTTCAAGCCGGAGTCCAATTCGCCGAAACCATCAAGGCCGGCGACACCAGTCAGCGCATGGAAATACAACGTGACGACGAAATCGGCCAACTGGCCACGGCCCTCAACCAAATGGCAGTAGGACTGGCTGGGCACGCTGAGATGGCACAGGAAATAGCCGCTGGCAACCTCAATGTCGAGGTTAAGCTGGCTTCGGACAGGGATCAGTTTGGAAAAGCATTCCAGAAAATGGTCGGCCAGCTTAATGAGGTATTGGGCCATATCCAGGTATCTGGAGAACAGATCGCCAGCGGCTCGGTTCAGGTTTCAGACGCTAGCCAGAGTCTCTCTCAAGGAGCGACCGAGTCAGCCGCCTCCCTGGAAGAAATCAGCGCCTCTATGACCGAAATGAGTTCTCAGACATCTCTTAACGCCGATAACTCCAAACAGGCCGACCAACTGGCCAACCAGGCTCGCAGCGCTGGTGAAGAGGGCAATAAGCAGATGGCAGAGATGATGAACGCGATGACGGAGATCAACGAATCCGGCCAAAGCATCTCCAAGATCATTCGGGTTATCGACGAAATTGCATTTCAAACCAATCTGCTGGCACTAAATGCTGCAGTTGAAGCAGCGCGAGCTGGCCAGCACGGCAAGGGCTTTGCCGTCGTTGCAGAAGAAGTCCGAAACCTGGCTGCAAGAAGCGCCAAGGCCGCCAGAGAAACCGCTGAACTCATCGAGGGATCGGTGGCTAAAACTGAAAATGGTACCCAGATCGCCAATGGCACGGCAACCGCGCTGAAGGAAATTGTCGGCAGCGTGGCCAAGGTCTCCGATCTGATCGGCGAAATTTCCGCCGCCTCCAGCGAGCAGGCCGAGGGTATCTCCCAGGTCACCCAGGCCCTGGGTCAGATCGATCAGGTCACCCAGACCAACACCGCCAACGCTGAAGAAAGCGCTGCAGCGGCTGAGGAGCTGGCCTGTCAGGCCGACGTGCTGAAACAGATGCTGGGCCGCTTTGCCCTGCAGTCGGCCCTCGCCCCTTCGGGCATGAGCCGCTCGGACGCGGCCCTACCCGCCGCAGCTTCGGAACACCTGGCCTTAAAATCGGTCGGCGCTAAGCCTCCACAAACTAAAGCAACCATGATCGCTCTTGACGACGCCGAATACGGCCGATAATAATCGCTACGGTTAATAGCGTTCCCTGTGAATAAACAGCCCCCACCGGTTACTCTGCCGGTGGGGGCTGTTTATTTAACCTGCTGTAGCCATAAGCAAACGGTCAGACTTCGACGATATGGATTCGGTTGCGCCCGGCCCCCTTGGCCAGATAAATGGCCTTATCGGCCGCACCGAACATGGTCCTTTTATCGACTTGGGGATTCTTGCCGTTAAAGGCGGCCCCGCCCACGCTGATAGTCACCTGTAACGATGCCTGTTCATAGGAGATCATCATCTCCGAGATTCCGCGTCGAATTCGCTCGGCAAAGACCTCGAGGCCTTCCCTGCCCGTCTCGGGCATAATAACGGCGAATTCATCGCCGCCATAACGAACAACGATATCGGAACCACGCATAATCTCGGTTATCTGCCCGGCCACCCGACGCAATACCGCATCTCCGGCCAAGTGCCCGAAGGTGTCGTTAATCTCCTTGAAATAGTCGATATCAAAAAACAACAGCGACAGAGCATGCTCATAGCGCTTGGCTCGCTCCAGTTCCTTCTCCATAAGATCTTGAAAGTAGCGATTATTATAGAGTCCGGTCAATTCATCACGGTAGGCCAGTTCACGGTATTTTTTGTTAACGTCGATCAGCTTGCCAACATATTTGCTCGACTCATCTTTGGCCTGTTTCAAGTCCATGACCAGCTGTTCGTAGCTACAATTGAGTTTGCCCAGTTCCTGATTGGCTTCCTGCAACATCTCGGAAAAGGGCCTAATCGCATCGCCCGGCATATTGAAAGAACTTAACACCTCGTTGGCACGGGTGGCAACGGCATCGATCAGGTCTTTAATTTTCTCTTCCGTCAGGCCGTAATCATCCGCCAGGGTTTTGAAAACATCGGATATATTATTTCTGGTCTGGCTGCTGTGGTAGACAGCGGAAATCTTACCGGCCAGCTTCAGAAGTTTCACGGCTATCTGGCAACCGTCCGGTACGCAATCGACGCGATGATGATAAAACAATGTCTGGTAGATACTCTCCGGCAGGCCCCATTCTTTGAGCAGAACTCCGCCCAGTTCGGCATGGCACATACCGAGTAATTGCCGTTCGATGATATGGCTGGGAGTCTTGGTGCTGTTCTTCTGGGTCAGAACTTCCAGATAGGAATCGGTGCAGTGCTGAAAAAACACCAGAACGCCAATATCCTGAAGCAGGCCGCAGACAAAAATGTCATCACTGTCGTATTTAACCAGGGGAGCAAGCATCTTAGCCGCAACCGCCGTAGTAACGGAGCGTTTCCAGAAATATTCAAAATCAAAAACACTACTTGAATCGCCCTGTAACTTTCGAACGAGAATAAAAGATAGCGCGATGTTCTTCAGAGCATTGATACCGAGTCTTGCTAGAGCGCTTTCGATGTTCTTAACCCGGCCGCCAAAACCGTACATGGAGGAATTAGCCACCCGCAACAGCTTAACGGTCAGCGACGGGTCGGCAGAAATGATCTTGCCAAGCTCGGCAAAGCAGCTGTCTTCATCCTGCACCGCTTCCAGAAGGCGCATAACAATATTGGGTGGAGATGGAAGTTCTATCTTTTGGCTGATTAAAGCCTGCGCCTCTTCAATCAACTGCACATTCCCACCGTAGCTCCCTGCCTCTGTAGCGGCTAAACCATTGAGTTCTGGCATAAGTAAGTGCCCTACGATCCGAAATGGATAGGTCAAGTCTACACCGAGGTCCTTACTCAACATTATTGGGCTGTAGTTGAGCCGTCCCTCTAAGAGTTGTTACCCGTTTCGATCTGAGTGGTAAACTTGAACCAACAACAACGTATTGACATCGCCCAACAAAACCATTTTTATCTTGCAGCATTTTTTTTGCAATATTTTTTTTCAACTACCGCAGCGTTCCCACCCTACTCCATGGCTACAACGAAACAATTGCTGAACCCGTTATCTTCAATGGCGAGCTTGGCCGACTCGGCAGCATCCAGGGAAGAATATTTTCCAACCCGCACGCGAAAATAATTACTGCCATTAATCAGGCTGCGATAAACATTGGCGGAGCCGAACCGGCTGCGTAATTCTGCCGCCAGACGCTGCGCATTGGCGTCGGAACTGAAAGAGGCCACCTGCACAGCATAACTCTCGACCTGATCACTGGCGACCATCCGGTAAACGGTTCGACCGGCAGAATCCTGTCCTTGAAAGCCAAGAGCTTCGATTTTAACCGGGGCAGTGCCCGGCCCGACAACACCGAGCTTGTCCGCCGCCGTATACGAAAGGTCGATAATTCGCCCTTGAATAAAGGGCCCACGATCGTTGACCCTTACCACGGTCTGTCGACCGTTGGCTAAATTATGCACACGAACAGAGGTACCCAGGGGCAAGGTCTTGTGAGCGGCGGTCATGGCGTACATATTGTAGATTTCGCCATTGCTGGTCTTGCGACCATGAAATTTGCGGCCATACCAGCTGGCAAGCCCCTTTTGAACAAAGCCCTGGTGACTGGCAAGAGGCGTATAACGCTGGCCGTTAACGGTGTAGGGTTTCTGGTGGGGCTTCAAGCTGGCGGTAGCGGGGCTATCCAGCACCCGGGTCCGATACCCACCGCCACAAGCGGTGCTTAGCAGCAGGGCGCAACCGACAGCGACTGTTCTAGAAATACGCAGACAAATCATAGCGATTTTTACCTCGGCAGACACTCGTTACCGGTAGCTGAACAACAAATTTAATTTTATCTAGTGTCCATCCGGAAACTATGGATGGACACAGTGCAGTTTTCATATGGGAAACGAGCAGTTTTTCCCAAGGTCAAGGAAATCAAGCGCTTGCACGGAGGCGTAGCTGTTTACGCCGCACACGCAAGGGCGCGGAATGACGCCGACTTCCTTGGCTTGCCGAGCTGCCACCAAAGCTGCGTCCAGAGGGGAACCATCCAGATGCAGTAAATGACGACTGCGGATCAGTTCGATAGGCAGGTCTTTCACACTCAAAGGCCGGCAATTGCCACGATGGCAAAAGATGGTGCGCAACCCCCTCGCCTGTTCAACGGCGATAAAGGCAAACTGGCTGTCGGCTACTTCATCGACCAGCAGATGACGGCAATCGACCCCTTCGTCCTGCAAACCACGACCGATCCTGCGCCCGAAGTCGTCACCGCCGATGCGTCCAACGAAGGCACTGACCACGCCTAGACGGGCAAGGGTCACCAGAGCGGTGGCCACTGGTGGGCCGCCCCCTTGGATGAGGGCGCCGTTGAAATGACACTTACTGTCTAGGGGCGGGGGCGGGTACTGGTCCAGGCTACCGAGAATATCGAGGGAGCATTGCCCCGGTCCGACCACCGCAATCGCTTGTTTTGCCCCAAGGCTCTCGTTGGAAACAGGCTTATTCTTCGATAAAACTCATGGCCCGTAGCTTGGCATAACGTTGCTCCTTCAATTCTTCGGGCGAAAGCTGTTTGAGTTCATCGAGATGCTTTTTAAGAAAAGCTTTTACTTGCTGCGCGGCCGCTGCATGGTCGCTGTGAGCGCCACCCAGCGGTTCGGGAATCACATCATCGATTACACAACCGAGCTTGTCGATGTCCCGAGCGGTTAACTTCAAAGCTTCGGCCGCCAATTTCCCCTTTGTGCCATCTTTCCACAAGATAGCAGCGCAACCTTCTGGAGAAATAACCGAATAGACCGAATATTCCATCATCAGCACGCGATTACCGACGGCAATAGCCAACGCACCTCCCGATCCGCCCTCACCGGTAACTGTCACGATAATCGGCACACTCAGGGCGGCCATATCGCGCAGATTGCGGGCAATGGCTTCAGCCTGACCCCGCTCTTCGGCACCGATGCCGGGAAAGGCCCCCGGCGTATCGACAAAGGTGAAGATCGGCAGGCCGAACTGCTCGGCCATCTTCATGACCCGCAGAGCCTTGCGATAGCCCTCGGGATTGGGCATGGCAAAGTTGCGCCGCACCTTTTCCTTGGTGTCCCGCCCTTTCTGGTGGCCGATAATCGCGCAGGGCTCGCCGTCTAAACGAGCAAAACCGCAGACCAGAGCAGGGTCATCACTATAGAGACGATCACCGTGAACCTCGAACCAGTCGCTAAAGATATGCTCGACAAAATCAAGGGTAAAAGGACGATTGACGTGACGGGCCAGCTGAGTCAGTTGCCAACGGTTGAGATTGGAAAAAATCTCCTTGCGCAGCTTTTCCGCCTTCTTCTCCAGCTTCTGAATGTCGTTAGAAAAATTGACTTGATCAGTGGAATAGTCGCGCAGTTCACAGATCTTACGCTCCAGTTCAACCAAGGGTTTTTCGAAGTCAAGATAGAATTGCATCAGCATCTCCTGACTGCCCCCCTGTGGGATGGCAGATTCAAAATATAGCAGGCCATTGCGAGACGGCCTGGTAAGCACATCGACGAACAAAAGGAAGCGACCGGAACGGTCCGTGGCCAACCTTAAGCCAGCTTAACTGTTTTAGTCGAAACTGAAAAGGCCGAAAAAACACCTTTCAGCACTTGCAAGTTAAAGACCAGAAACTATTCAAACGTTACCACATTGTAACCGAACAACCGATCGGCCTCGTCCATTATTTCATCGCTGGCAGCTACCAGCAGATCGTCGGGCAGCTTAAGCAAGGTTTCACTGCGATTAGGAATCAACAACCGCACCATAGCTCGGCATTTGCCGCGATGGCGAGCCACGATATCCCGTAGCGCCCGCAACTGATCACTATCGAGACCAGTGGTGTTGATACGAAAATTGACTCGGGTGGTCTGCTGCAGATTGACATCCTGCAGGGCCACGACCTTCTGCGCCATGAGCTTGCAGGTTTCCTCACCAACATCGAGGGTACCGGAAACCAGCAACGGTGCTTCGCCCCGCAACAGCTCCATTGACGCCTGGTAGACCTCGGGAAAGACCACCATCTCCACGAATCCACTCAGATCCTCCAGAGTGACAAAGGCCATGCGGTCGCCCTTTTTTGTCACCAGTTCCTTAAGCCCTGCGACGACGCCGCCGACCTGAACCTCCTCCTTATCAGCCCGCTCCTGTAAACCCGCGGTATCGCAACTAGCGAAGCGTTTCAGAGTGTCGGCATAACGGTCCAGGGGATGGCCGGTAATATAGAAGCCGAGGGCCTCTTTTTCAAAACCGAGCAGCACCTTCTCCGACCATTCCTCCACATTCGGCAGTTGGCCGTAACTATTACCCCGATGAGAAACAAGTTCTTCGGTGCCGAACAACGATTCCTGGCCAGAGGCCAGTTCTCGCTGGACTTTCTGTCCAACCTCCATGGCATCCTCCAGAACCTCTAGGTACTGGGCGCGTTTACCACCGAGGGAGTCGAAAGCGCCACATTTGATGAGCGCTTCGGCCACCTTTTTATTAACCTTGCGCAGATCAGCTCGTTCACAGAAATCGTTATGGGTGGCAAAAGGTTGTTCCTTACGACCCTCCATAATTGCTTCAACAGCCGCGCCACCAACTCCTTTGACGGCACCGAGACCGAAGCGAATTGCTTTTCCGTGTACGGTAAATGTACGACTTGAGGCATTGATGTCCGGGGGGAGCACCTCGATACCCATGGAGCGTACCTCATTGACATTCTTAATAATCTTGTCGGTGTTTTCCATGTCCTCGGTAAGCAGGGCGGCCATGAATTCCACCGGATAGTGAGTCTTAAGATAAGCAGTCTGGTAAGCAATCAGAGCGTAGGCAGCCGAGTGAGACTTGTTAAAACCGTAGGCAGCGAACATCTCCATCAGGTCAAAGACCGCCTCGGCCTTCTTGAGGTCGAGCTTGTTCTCCTTGGCACCGGCCATGAAAAGGTCTTTCTGCTTGGCCATCTCCTCGGGCTTCTTCTTGCCCATGGCCCGGCGCAGCAGGTCGGCGGCGCCGAGACTAAAATTGGCCAGTACCTGGCCGATAAGCATTACCTGTTCCTGATAGACAATGACCCCGTAGGTGTCCTTGAGGATCGGCTCAAGTTGCGGAAAGTCGTAAGTGACTTCCTTCTTGCCGTGTTTACGCAGAATGAAATCATCGACCATGCCCGAACCGAGGGGACCTGGGCGATAGAGGGCGCAGGCGGCGATGACGTCTTCAAAGCAGCTTGGTTTAAGTTTAACCAGCATATCTTTGATACCCGACGACTCGAGCTGAAAGACGCCGGTGGTATTTCCAGCAGACATCAGGCGATAGGTCTCGGCGTCGTCATCGCGGATCAGTGTAAGGTCAAAATCAGGATCCTTGCCCTCATGAATCAGGCGCACTGCGTTTGCGATAACTGTCAGGGTCTTGAGGCCGAGAAAATCGAACTTAACCAGACCGATCTGTTCGACGTACTTCATGGTGAACTGGGTCACCTGAGCACCCGACTTGGGCTCGGTATACAGGGGCAGATATTCGGGCAGGGGATTAGGCGTCACCACCACCCCGGCGGCATGGGTTGAGGCGTGGCGAGTCAGACCTTCGAGGGCCAGGGCTACTTCCAGCAGTTTAGCCACCTGCGGTTCTTTATTAGCCAGTTCCTTGAGCTTCGGTTCCTGCTCCAACGCCTCCTTGAGGGTAATGTTCAATATTGCCGGCACCAGCTTGGCAATCTTATCCACCTCGCCGTAGGGCATATTCAGAGCCCGGCCGACGTCGCGGACTACCCCCTTGGCCATCATGGTGCCAAAGGTGATGATTTGGGCGACGTTGGCCTCGCCGTACTTCTTCCTCACATAATCGATAACCTCTTCGCGGCCATATATGCAGAAGTCGACGTCGATATCAGGCATCGACACCCGTTCCGGGTTGAGGAACCGCTCAAAGAGCAGGTTATAGGGCATGGGGTCAATATCGGTGATGCGAATGGAATAGGCCACCAAGCTACCCGCAGCGCTGCCACGGCCAGGTCCCACAGGAATTCCGTTATTCTTGGCCCAATTGATGAAGTCGGCAACGATCAGAAAATAACCAGGGAAACCCATGGAGCGGACAGTTTCCAGCTCAATTTCAAGGCGGGCGCGATAGTCCTTTTCTTGCTCGGCAGAAAAGTCAGGACATCTCCGTCGAATCTCTACCAGACGTTCATCGAGCCCCTTACGGGAATCTTCGGCCAACACTTCATCGAGGGTCTGTTCCTCGGGTTTTTCGTATTGGGGAAAGTGGTAGGTGTTGAAATCGAAGTCAATGTTGCAGCGTTCGGCAATAGCCAGAGTGTTGCTCAGAGCCTCGGGCACCTCTTGGAACAACTCTGCCATTTCCTCGGGGGATTTGACGTAGAATTCTTCGTTGGGAAACCGCATCCGGTTCGGGTCGTCCATGGTCTTGCCGGTCTGAATGGACAGCAATACCTCATGGGCATAGGCATCTTCGCGGGTCAGATAGTGGCAGTCATTGGTTGCCACCAACGGCAGGCTAAGCTCCTTGGAAAGCTCGATAAGTCCCTTGTTAGCCACATCCTGCACAGTAAGAAAGTTTTCCTGCAACTCGAGATAGAGTCGGTCACCATCGAAAATACGGGCCATTTCCTCGGTGCGGCGCTTGGCATCGGCCATCTTGCCCTGATTGATCAGAGAAGGAATCTCGCCGCCAAGACAGGCGGTCATGGCGATGAGTCCTTCATTGTGCTCGGCCAAAAGCTGCCAGTCGATACGGGGCTTGTAGTAGAACCCTTCACGATAAGCCGCAGACACCAAGTGGCAGAGATTACGGTAGCCAGTTAAGTTCTGGCACAGCAGCATGAAGTGATGAGAAGCTTCGGAGGGCCCACGGGCACTGGTCTTGTCAAAGCGGGAACCGGGCGCTATATAGACCTCGCAACCGAGGATCGGCTTGATGCCCGCAGCGTGGGCTTTACTGTAAAATTCAACGGCGCCAAACATGTTGCCGTGGTCAGTCACCGCCAAGGCTGGCATCTGACAGGCCACGGCGCGCTTGACCAGGTCGCCGATCTTGATGGCGCCATCAAGCAGACTGTATTGACTATGAAGGTGCAAATGTACAAAACCTGGAGGGGTCATTATTATGTCCAGCAAAATGTGACAAAAGAACGGCCCGCTAGCGGAAACCGAGATTAACTAAGAAAACCGATATCGGCAGACGCGTAAGCGCGACGATGACCGGCTCGGAATTCGGTCGGCAACTTTACCACCGACTGTGATTGAGGGTCAACCGCCAGCGAATCATGATAAGTGCCTGCAAAACCTTTGATTTTGCGCACAAGGCGACAGCGAATTTGCCCACAGTCTTTTCTGCAGTGTGGGCAGAAATCGTTTTTCCCTGCCCGCCCCCGGGGAATCTGTTTTTCGCAAAACACCGGCTGTTTAAACAAGCACCCGGACACCAAAATGGGCAAGAAAATCGACAACCTTAATCAGCGGCAAGCCGATCAGTGTTGTGTAATCATCCCCGGCCATTCGCTCCATGAGGCTGATACCGAGCCCCTCAACTTTAAAAGAGCCAGCGCAATCAAAGGGTTGCTCCCGCTCAAGATAGACCTGGATCTGCTCGGAGGAAAGCTTGCGCAGGGTTACAGAATAGCAATCGTAATCAGTCAATGACTCGTCGTTGGCGGCATCATAGATACTGATTCCGGTGTAAAAGGTGTGTGTCTTACCGACCATCTCCCGAAGTTGGGCTGCGGCCTGCGACAGTCCGCCAGGCTTTCCGTGAATATGTCCACCGGGCCCGACAAAGACCTGATCCGCACCAAGGATCAAAGCATCGGGATACTTCTCAGCCAGGCTTCTGGCTTTATGAGCGGCAAGATGCTTGACCAGCAACTCGGGAGCCACCTGCTGGTCGATCTTCTCTTCATAGAGGGGCGGTGCCATATGAAAGGGGATCCCCAACTGCCGCAGAAGTTGCAGCCGATAGGGGCTGGTTGAGGCTAGCACCACCGTTCTCATAGCTCGTTTTCCTTTCCGTTCAAATCAGATCATTCTACCTGCAGACGGTCGGGAAATGCAACGATAACCAACTCCATTATCCAATGACCTCAGGCCACTGCGGCCCAGCAGGGTTCACCGGATCCGATTAGGCCATGACCAGACTCTAGAGCATAATGCGGAACCGTCTGCTCGGCACCCGCTGCTCGGTTAAAAGTCCGCCCTTTGTCGGTAGAGGCAAGGGCCTGATAAAGAGCGACGCATATCTGATCACGGTCTACCCGGTTGAAAAAATCCTTCAGCGCCAAGCGATTAAACCATTCATCGGCAAAGGTAATTCCTTGGCAGGCCCCGATTTCCACTGCGACCTCCCCTTCATACCAACCATCTCCGAGAATACCGGAAATGACCCAGGTAGATGCTTCCGAAGAGCTCAGTTCTTGATGATGGATTATAAAGTAGGGACTAGCGGCCACTTCCTGCTCGAGCTGCAAAACGATCATGATACGACTCCTTTGCTGAGGGTTGCCTTCAGCAAGGAGTCTAGGACCAGCGCGTGACAGAATATGTCACAAGCCTTCAGTGGGCAGAAGGTTCAATGGCGAGGGCCTGCCGCAGTCCACAAAGAAAGGTGTCGCGCAAGGAGGCCGGTTCAAGCACTTCAACATGGGGCAAAAAGGAATAGAGCCATGACAAGATCTCCTTCTCGCCACCGACATGCAGAGTCAGAATCAGGCCACCGTCGGCTTGCTCCTCAATCTCTTGGCTGCTATGCCAAAGGCGCTCCCGCACCAGATGGGCTACGGCAACGTGGAATCTCACCCGAATCAAGAGCGGATCCTCGGCCACCAAGCCAAAGGCGTCACCGATCAGCTGCTCTATAGAAAAACCTTCCGGCAGTTCAAAACGCTCCTCACCGACGGATACCGTTTCGATACGATCGACCAGAAACAGCCGTAGGTCTTGGCGGTTGTGCGCATAGCCGCCAAGGTAGAGGGAATCTTTGTAAAACAGCAGGGTGTAGGGATCGAAGGGGTAGTCAGCGGCGGCACGCTGGGCGGGAGCATAACGAATGGTGCAACGCAGCTGAAACAGCAGCGCCCTGCGTAATTCCTCAAGCACCTGGCGCTTGCCGCTGTAATCTCGCAGGCCCTGAAAACGTGGAGTCACCGCCTCGGCCAGGCGCTCCAAATGAGCTACACTGCGAGGTGGCAAGTTGGCGCGAATTCGACCGAAGACGGCGTCGAGATCGTCCTGAAAAGGGGTACCCTGCAAAAAGGCCAGCTGCCCACGGCACAGAAACAGGGTCATCAACTCGGGCAGGGAGAAAATAATGGGAGGGATTTTGCTGAAACCAGTGAGAAAAGAATAGAGCACGCACCCATCGCCACCGGCTTCCTTGATCAAGGGATAGCCGGCTTCCTCAATAGCCTGCAGGTCGCGATAGACGGTGCGACGAGTAACCTCGCACTCCTCGGCCAATTCCGCCACGGTGGCTCCGTGGCGGGCTTCAAGTAAGCGGATGAGGTCGTGCAGGCGGGCCGCCTGGCTGTATTTCTTGGCGGGCTTACCCGGCCCCTTGCGGCCGCTATGCTTGCCGGTCTTGCCGGAAACCACCGCCTGTTATTCCCACTCGATAGTCGCCGGCGGTTTGCTGGAAATATCGTAGACCACCCGATTGATTCCCTTGACCTCGTTGATGATACGACCGCTGATATGTGCCATCTCGGCATAGGGTAGCGGATACCAGCCGGCGGTCATGAAATCCTTGGTCTCTACTGCCCGCAGGGCAACGACGTATTCGTAGGTACGGCCGTCCCCCATGACGCCGACGCTCTTAACTGGCAGAAAGACAGCAAAGGCCTGGCTGATCTTGTGGTAGTGACCGGTGCGATAAAGTTCTTCAATATAGATGGCATCGGCCCGGCGCAGAATATCGGCGTATTCCTTTTTGACCTCACCAAGAATACGTACCCCGAGACCCGGCCCCGGGAAAGGATGACGCCAGACCATGGCGTGAGGCAGGCCCATCTCTTCGCCAACAGCCCGCACTTCGTCCTTGAACAGTTCCCGCAGCGGCTCAAGTAGAGACAGTTTCATGTAATCGGGCAGACCGCCGACATTGTGGTGGCTCTTGATATTTTGCGCCTTGCCGGTCTTGGCTCCCGCCGACTCGATAACGTCGGGATAGATCGTACCTTGTGCCAGCCACTTGGCATCGCTGAGTTTAGCCGCCTCTTCCTCGAAGATATCGACAAACAGGCCGCCGATAATCTTGCGTTTCTTCTCTGGATCACTGACTCCGGCCAGACCATCGAGAAAGCGCTGTTCGGCATCGACCCGAATGACATGGACTCCCATATTCTCAGCGAAGGTGTCCATGACCTGATCGCCTTCACCCAATCGCAGCAGACCGTTGTCGACAAACACACAGGTCAGCTGATCTCCGATGGCACGTTGAATGAGGGTTGCCGCCACCGATGAATCGACACCGCCGGAGAGACCGAGGATCACCCGGTCGCTGCCGACCTGCTGGCGAATACGAACCACCGCGTCTTCGATAATCTGCCCCGGAGTCCACTGGCCGCTGCAACCACAGATCTGCCGCACAAAGCGGTCGACGAGCTGTTCGCCGCGGGGGGTGTGGTTCACCTCGGGATGAAACTGCACGCCATAGAGGTTGCGCGCTACATTCTGAATGGCGCAAACCGGCGCGTTGGCGGTGCCAGCCACCACTTCAAACCCCTTCGGTACCCGTTCCACGTGATCCCCATGGCTCATCCACACAGGACTCTTGCCCTCGATGAAAAACCCCTCGAACAACGGTCCGGGTTTCCCCTGAGACTGAAGCTCGGCATGGCCGTATTCGCGTTTGCCGGCAGGCACCACCTCACCGTCAAAATGGCAACTCATCAACTGCATACCGTAACAGATGCCGAGCACCGGCACGCCTAGCTCAAAGAGCTCCTCAGCGATGGCTGGAGCGCCCTCATCGTAAGCGGACTTTGGCCCACCGGAGAGGATGATCCCCTTGGGAGCAAACGCCTTAATTTCAGCGAGGGTCATGTCAAAAGGGTGCAATTCGCAATAGACGTGAGCTTCGCGCACTCGGCGGGCAATAAGCTGAGTGTACTGGGAACCGAAATCGAGGATAAGAATCTTTTCGCTA
>JAIOSZ010000201.1 GCA_021107335.1 Desulfuromonadaceae bacterium
GACCAAGCAGTGGATAGCTTCTGTCAGCGGCTATCGATAGCGCCTCGTCTGCAGCACATCTTTACGATGGAACGGGAGGCGGTTCATCGGGCCACCAACCTGATTTTTTGGCGGCGCATGCACACGGCCCCGCCCCAGCCCAGCGAAATCTACGGTTGGTTTCAGCCTCTATCAACCGAGGTGCTGTTGTATGCCATGGCCCGCAGCGCTAACGAGCAGGTGCAGCGTTGCCTTTCCACTTATTTCACCCACTTGCGCTCTGTTCAGTGCGAGCTGGTTGGTAGCGATATCAGGCAACTGGGGATTTCTCCGGGCCCTATCTATAAAGAAATTTTTCAGCATCTTCTTACGGCTCGCCTCGACGGAGAGTTGCTGACCCGCCAGGACGAAGTCGATTTTGTCTGTAAACATTATCTTCAAGGCAGTCACTGCAGCAAATAAACGGGCTGAATCGGTGTAGGCTTGATTCAGGGTTAAATTGACTTAGTTGTTGCTATCTGTTATTAAGAACGGTCAAGCTCTTTTCAAGGAATGTTATGGAAATATTGCTAGTTAAAATTTCGGTTATGCTGGTGCCTGGCTTATTGGCCATTGTCCTGCATGAAGTTGCTCACGGTTATGTTGCGGAGCGTCTCGGCGACCCGACCGCCCGTATGTTAGGCCGCCTGACACTTAACCCCCTTAAACATATCGACCCCTTTGGGCTTGGGGTGCTGTTCTTGGTTGGATTCGGCTGGGCACGTCCGGTGCCGGTTAATCCCCTTAATTTCAAACGACCTCGCCAAGACATGCTATGGGTCGCTTTGGCTGGGCCGGTCACCAATCTGATTCTGGCCGGTGTTTCCGCTGTCGTGCTGCGCCTGTTGCTTATGCTGCCCCAGGCCGAGTCGCAGCTCGGGGGGGGAGCCTTATCCCTCGGTCAGCCGTTAATTCTGATGGCGGGTTTCAGTTTGTATATTAATCTGTTACTGGCCGCACTGAACCTGCTGCCTGTTCCTCCCCTAGATGGCGGACGAGTTGTCATGGGGCTGCTTCCAGAAACCCAAGCCAAATGGCTGGCGCGGGTAGAACCCTTTGGCTTTTTTGTTTTGATCGTGTTGATCTTTGTTACACCGCTCTGGGATAAAGCTCTGCTGCCGGCAGTCTCTTTTGCGGCTCATTGGCTAGCCGGACCTCAGGCTTCAACTGTTCAGCATTTCATTCCCTTGGTTGGCTCTTGATGAGCATCTTATGCCTTATCAGATAGATCTCGATAGTTTCAAAGGACCTCTTGACCTCCTGCTCCATCTCATCCAGAAGCATGAGATGGATATTTATGATATCCCCATCGCGAAAATTACTGCCCAATACCTGGCGACTATCGAGGTTATGAAAAGCCTGAACCTCGATCTGGCCGGCGAATTTCTGGTGATGGCGGCCACCCTGTTGCACATCAAGTCACGGATGCTTTTGCCTCGAGATGAAGAAGAGGCGCTAGAGGAAGCCGATCCCGACCCCCGGACCGAGCTGGTAAAACGACTTCTGGAGTACCAGAGGTATCGGGATGCCGCTATTTCCCTGGATGCCTTGCCTCTGCTGGGAAGGGATGTTTTTTTGAGCAGCTCTCTTGAGGCTGAAGACGATGAGAACGAGGATGCAGAATGGGAGCCAGTCGGACTTTTTGAACTGGTCTCTGCTTTTCGTCAATTAATTCAGGGCAATGATGAGGAAAGCGTGCATGAGATAAGCCGTGAACGGTTGTCTGTGACGGATAGGATCAATCAGATCCTTGTGTCTTTGAGCGAACGTGGCAGTTTGGCTTTTGGAGATTTGTTGCCCAGTATAGTCGGTCGCAACGAAGTGGTCGTGACGTTTCTGGCGATGTTGGAGCTGGTTAAAATGCGTCTTGCCCGATTGATGCAGAACGGTCGGGACAGTTCCATCTGGCTTTACGCTGTTGAAGATGTCGATGACTCAAACTTGCAGCAGGATGAGACCCTTGGTTACAGTTGATTTCAAAGCGGTTATCGAAGGTTTGTTGCTCGTTGCTGATGGGCCGATACGGTCTGATCGGATTGCTTTGGTTCTCGAAATCGAGGAGAGGCAGGCCAAAACCCTTTTGCAACAATTGCAAGAGGACTATGAACGCAGCACTCGTGGATTCGTTTTGCAGTCGGTTGATGGTGGTTTTCAGTTGCGAACGCGGCCTGAACATGCCGAATGGATCAGGGCGTTTCGTAAAAGCAGGCCATTCCGGTTTTCACGAGCCGCCTTGGAAACTCTGGCGATTGTTGCCTATCGGCAGCCTGTCACCCGTGCAGAAATAGACTATCTGCGTGGGGTCGATTCAGGGGGAGTGATAAGAACTCTTCTCGACAAACGTCTGATTCGTATTCTTGGTAAAAAAGATATCCCTGGGAAACCTCTTATTTATGGAACCAGTAGAGAGTTTCTTGAATTGTTCGGCTTGCGCGACTTGGCCGGTTTGCCGACCCTTAAGGAATTTAACGACCTGCCCTCGGACATGCTCGCCGATATGGAATTGCCTGTCGAAGAGCCTATTTCCCTCGAAGATGATTCTCTAGAATAAGTTCGAATCTCTTCTTTAAAACCGGATGTGATAAATGAAAGAACGATTACAAAAATTGATTGCTGCGGCCGGTCTCGCCTCTAGGCGGGAGGCAGAGCGTTGGATCTCCGCCGACCGGGTTACTGTAAACGGACGAGTGGCTGGCCTTGGTGATCAAGCCGATGTCGATGAGGACCGAATTGAAGTAGATGGCCGACCTTTAAGGCTGGAGCAGGCGAAAGTCTACCTGTTGCTTAATAAGCCCGCTGGCTATGTTACTACGGCTCGTGACCCTCAGGGGCGTAAGGTGGTTACCGATCTGCTGCGGGATGTCAAGGTGCGGGTCTTTTCCGTCGGGCGCCTGGACCTCAATACCGAAGGTTTGCTGCTGCTGACCAACGACGGTGACCTGGCAGCACGGTTAACCCATCCACGCCATCAGGTTGCCAAGACCTATCTGGTGCGGATGCGTGGTGCGTTGAATCCGGCCGCACGGAAGCAACTCGAAGAGGGTGTGAAACTTGAAGATGGTCTTACCGCTCCGGCTAAGGTCGCCAATGTTCGCTCGTCCGGTAGTCATACCTGGTTGGAGTTGACTATTAATGAGGGGCGCAATCGTCAGGTCCGAAGAATGTGTGAAGCGGTGGGCTGCTCTGTAAGCCGCCTCAAACGTATTGGCTTGGCCTTTTTGCTTCAAGAGGGGTTGCGGTTAGGGCAATATCGGCATTTAACCACCGGCGAGGTGAGGCGTCTTAAAAAACTATAGTTTTTTCAGCGCCGACCATGGAAGGGTTAAAGCCCGATGCTATGGCGAGAGACAGTTTTTCCTCAACGGCTTTTATTGTGGGATCGTATTCATCTAAAGGGGCTTCGCTGCAGGGGAAAAGCCCGTTCCCGTTCTTGACAGGGTGCTCATTTTTAGTTTATCTTAGCAAAGATATTTAATCACTTTAACCGTGTGGGTGAAGGCATTGTTGAAAAAGGAAAAACTTTTAGCTGCGGCGCAGAAAAGTCTGCTTAAAGGCCAAATCGGCAAGGCTATCAAGGATTACGAGAAGATAGTTGAAGGCGATGCCAAGGACATTCGCAACCGGCAGAAACTCGCTGAACTTTACAGCCGTAACCAGATGCCGGAAAAGGCCCTGGAAACCTATGAAGGGGTGGCTAAGCATTACGTTGAAAACGGTTTTGTTCTCAAGGCCCTGGCTGTATACAAACAGATGCAGAAGGTCGATGCTACCCAGCCTGAACTCTATCATCATCTAGCGGAACTCAATATCAAACAGGGATTGGTGGGCAATGCCCTGACCGAATATCGAAACCTGCTCAATCTTTATCGCCAACAAGGTGAACTGGATGCTGCAGTCAAGGTGTTGGGGCAAATGCAAGACCTGGACCCTAATAATTTAGACATCTCTCTGCAGGTGGCCGAAGCGTACAGCCAGACCCATCAGACGGAACGGGCGGCCGAAAGCTTGGTGCAGACCCTGCAGCGCTTTATACCAAACGCCGATTTAGGCGCTGTGGAAAAGATTCAAGCAGTAGGACTCGCCGGTTGCCTGACTTCCGTTCCTCTTAAGATCGAATTGGCCAGGGGGTTTCTTGCCTGTGGCCAGGCGGGACGTAGTGTCGAAGGGTTGCAAAAAGTTTTAAAGGAAGATCCTCAGCATAGCCAGGCACTGTTGTTGCTAGCCAATAGCTATCGCGCTCTGGCCGATCATGCGAGTGAAATATCGACCTATGGTCAGCTGCTGGAGATAGATGCCGATAATCTCGATTGGCGCAAGGATTACGCCTGGGCTCTTTTGGCCGACCAAAAGGCCGAGCAGGCACTAGCTGAATTGGAACAGCTCAAGGAAGGTTTTTTTGCCGAAGGGCGAGCGACAGAGCTTAAAGATATCTACGAATTGGTCACGGAACAATTGTCGGACAACGAACAGGTCGTTGCCTCGCTGCAGGCTATTTATGAACAAACCGGTGAAGGCGGCAAGTTATTTGACTTGATGTCTTCCCAGCAGGACGAAGAGCCCATAGTGCAAGAGGTTGATCCCGACGCTATGGACGGTACGACTGAGCCGGCAAGTTTTGGTGACCTGGACCTGGATGATGAACAACCATCCTCGTCAGGCGATGACGATCAGCTTTTTGAGGTAGAATTGGATCAAAAACCACTGCAGGACCTGCCTCAAGAAGGTGGCCTCGAATTCGATGATCTGGACTTGGATGGTATCGAGTTTGGTCTCGATACGGGGAGTGTGGATGAAGTTGCCATGCCAGACGATGCTCCATTAGATACGACGGCCAATGAGCAGTCCGCCCGGCCCACCATAGACGTGTCCGGCGAAGTTGAAGAAGCCGAGTTTTATTTCCAACAGGGGCTGTTGGCCGAGGCCTCCCAAAAGTGTCAGTCTTTGCTCGACCGGTTAGGGGATTGTCCTCAAGCTCAGCAATTGCTAGAGAGAATTACCACCTCTGGCGGTGCCCCGGCTGCTGACGATCTAGGCCAGATGAAACCGGCTTTAGCAGTCGGTGGCGGTGACGCTGTCTTGGAGAGCTTGGAAGATCGGGAGCGCTCGCGTCTCGACGGTTCTTTGAACGATTTTAGAAAGGGTTTAGAAAGTCAGGTTTCCGCAGAGGATTTTGAAACCCACTATAATCTTGGAATCGCTTACAAGGAGATGGGCCTGCTTGATGATGCCATCGATCAGTTCGACAAGGTGGTGGGCGATCCCCAGCGGCGCATCGATTGCCTGACTCTCAAAGGGGTTTGCCTGGTTCAGAAGGGAGCCTTTGATCAAGCGGTTTTAACTTTTAAGGAAGGTCTGGGTTACGAAGCCCTCAAGGATTGCGAACGTATCAGCCTCTATTACGAGTTGGGCCTCTTGTATGTGGAGTGGGGACAGCCCTTGGAGGCTCTCGATAGCTTTCAATGTGTGGCCGATGTTGACCCATTTTTCCGCAATGTTGACGAACAGATACGTCAGTTGCGGACGGAACTCGGTCTTGATGACGACAATGGTGGAAGCCCTTCCGGTAACGGTTCGGATAAGAGCCGGGTTTCTTATATCTAAGTTCAACCATGTGTGATTTGTTTCCCTGGCTGGAACGCTTCAGTATGAGGGGGGGGCAAAGGGTGTTAGCAAAGAATGACAGTCTGTTTTGTAAGGGAATTGGTCGATGAGTTACGCTGAACATTTTGGCTTCGAGAGGGAGCCTTTTTCCAACGCTCCTGACGCCCGTTTTTATTTCAACAGTGAGCAACACCGTCAATCGCTACAGCGGTTGATGTACGCTGTCGACTCGAATAAGGGGCTGGCGGTTCTGATTGGGGGCATCGGTACTGGAAAAACGACCCTGGCACGGCGCATGCTCGACTGTCTGCCCGAAGACCGCTACGAGTCGTCTTTGCTGGTGATGGTCCATTCTGGCATCACGCCCGAATGGATTTTAACCCGTATTGCCATGCAGTTCGGCGTCGAGGCACCGGCCTCCGATCGGCTGTCGCTGCTCAAACAGCTCTATGAACGGTTGCTGCAGATCGAAGAGTCTGGACGTCGGGCCGTGGTCTTGATCGATGAGGCCCAGATGCTGCAAACCCGAGAGCTGATGGAAGAATTCCGCGGGTTGCTTAATCTGGAGATTCCATCCAAAAAGCTACTCAATATCGTCTTCTTCGGTTTGCCCGAAGTGGAGGATTGTCTGCATCTCGATGAACCGCTGGCCCAGCGGGTGGCGGTTAAGTATCAACTGCATTCCTTTACCATTGAGACTACGACCAGCTACATTAATCACCGGATGCGGATTGCCGGTTCCGAACGGACCATTTTTGTGGACGATGCTATCCCTGCCATTCATCGTTTTACCGGTGGTGTGCCGCGCCTGATTAATACCATCTGCGACAACTGCTTGTTTGAAGCTTTTATGCGCAAGATGGAGCACGTCGATATCACAGTCGTGCATAGTGTCGCCGGAGACTTTGGTTTACTCAAGGAGCCCTTGACCGATTTGGCTCAATCGGAAAATCACTCTGATTTGGAGGAAATCGAGAACCTTCTCGATTCCCTTGAGCATAAGCTGTAAGGCTTGCCTGCATATTCGAGTTCATGGAGCGGTCGAAATATTGACCGCTCTCTTTTTTAAGTTTAGCTGTTATACCGTAGTAGAAGGTTCGCATGAAAGAGCAAATCCGCATACTGCCGGAACAACTCTGTAACCAGATTGCCGCTGGCGAAGTCGTTGAGCGCCCGGCATCGGTGGTCAAGGAGTTGATTGAAAATGCTCTTGACGCCCACGCCAGTAAAATTGTTGTGGAAATCGAGGCGGGCGGTAAACGGCTGATTCGTATCACCGATAACGGTTGCGGAATGGATCGAGAAGATGCCTTTCTCTGCCTGGAGCGGCACGCGACCAGCAAGTTGCGTAGCGAGGCTGATCTCTTTCATCTGCAGACTCTCGGTTTTCGTGGCGAAGCGCTGCCTTCGATTGCCGCTATTTCCCGCTTGCGGCTTCGTACGCGAATCGACGAAGCCCTCGAGGGCTGGGAAATTCAAATCGATGGTGGAACCGTGCGAAATGCTGAGGCCACCGGTATGCCCGTCGGTACTCTTATCGAAGTCAGAAACCTGTTTTTCAATACACCTGCCCGTCGTAAATTTTTGCGCAGGGATGAGACGGAAGCCGGGCATATCAGTGACACGATTACCAAGTTGGCCCTGGCCTGCCCGCAGGTTCAGTTCCAGCTGGTTAATAACGGTCGCCGGCAGATCGACCTCAATCGGCAGAAAAATCTGGCTGAGAGGGTCGCCGGTCTACTCGGTCGGGCAGTGCTGAAAGACCTGGTGCCGGTGGAAGGAAAGCTGGATGGCATGCGTTTGCATGGTCTGATCAGTCAACCGTCCCTCAACCGTTCTGCAACCGGCAGCCAGTTCACCTTTATTAACGGCCGATATATTCGTGACCGATTAGTACAACATGCTTTGCGGGAGGGGTATCGTCACCTGTTGCTAAAAGGGCGGCATCCGATCGTGGTGTTGTTTCTAGAAATGGCACCGGAACAGGTCGATGTTAACGTGCATCCGACCAAACATGAGGTACGGTTTCGCGATCAATCCGTGGTGCATGATTTTATTGTTCAGACCTTGCAAAACACCCTGCGCTCTGCCGATTCTCAGTCGCCTACTCCCGCGGTCATCAGGCCTTCTGCCGCCGTTGCAGACAAGGCGATCTGGCCTTCACCGTCCCGTCCCTTGAACACCATCGACGGGGGTATCGATCAATCGGCAGCTGTGGGTGAGGGTGTGGCTATGTATCCTGTAGCACCCCTTAAAGAGATCAGCGGTGCCCTCGATTTGCCAAGTTTGTTGAGTGCTGCTCCATTGCATGAAGCTGGCGGTTATTATGCCAGCCTCAGGGTGATTGGCCAATTTTGCGAGAGTTATATTCTTTGTGAGGATCAGCAGAACCTGGTGCTCATTGATCAGCACGCTGCCCATGAGCGAATCGGTTTCGAAAAGTTGCGAACTCAGTACAGTGGCTGTGGCGTGGAGCGGCAAGGTTTGCTTTTTCCTTTGGTGCTCGATTTCGACCACCGTGAAGCAGCATCCCTCGCGGAACACCAAGCTGAGTTGCAGAGCTTCGACTTTGAACTGGACTCTTTTGGCGGCAACTCTTTTGTTCCCAAGGAAATTCCACAGATCCTTGGGGATGCTGAGGCAGAAAAGCTGATTCGCGACGTGGTTACAGAATTGACTTCTTTTGGTGGCAGTTCCTTAGTGGAGGAACGAATTGAACAGTTGTTGGTCCTTATGGCTTGTCATCGGGTCATTCGCGCCAACCAGCAACTGAGTACGACGGAAATCGACTACCTGCTGCAGGAGCTCGATCAGGTCGATTTCAACGGCCATTGTCCCCACGGTAGGCCCGTTGTACAACGTCTTTCCCTGACTGAAATTGAACGCATGTTCAAGAGGACATGATGAACGCAGGCAATGGTGGCGAACAACCCTTAACCCTGGTGGTGATTTGCGGCCCCACCGCGGGGGGCAAAACAGCGCTGGCTTTGCAACTGGCGGAACAGTGTGAGCTAGAAGTAATCTCCGCCGATTCAAGGCAGGTGTATCGGGGAATGGATATCGGCACGGCCAAGGCGACCGTTGAGGAGCGATCCAAGGTTCGCCATCATTTGATCGATGTGGTCAATCCTGATGAGGACTTTACGGCTTCCGACTTTATGCGACAGGGGCGCGCCGCCCTTCATGACATTGTGGGCCGTAAGCGCCTGCCGGTGGTTGTAGGGGGAACCGGATTATATGTCGAGGCGTTGCTGCGTGGTCTGGTTGATGCGCCAGGCGCCGATCCGGCGCTGCGTCAGGAACTGGCAGAGTCAGAGCTTACGCACGGTCCCGGTAGTTTGCATGCCCGGCTGCAGGTGATCGA
>JAIOSZ010000336.1 GCA_021107335.1 Desulfuromonadaceae bacterium
GCCGAGGGGAGGCTAATCTTGGCCGATGCCCTGACCTACGCCAAACGCTTCAATCCGCGGGAGGTTATCGATGTGGCGACCCTGACCGGCGCTTGCATTATCGCCCTGGGCCACCATGCGGCTGCCGTCCTCGGCAACCACAACGGCCTGCTGCGTCAATTACAAAAAGCTGGTGAGGCAAGCGGCGAGCGCTGCTGGCAGCTGCCCTTATGGGATGAATACGCCGAACAAATAAAAAGTGACGTTGCCGACCTAAAGAACATCGGCGGCCGCTCTGCCGGCACCATTACCGCCGCCGCCTTTCTGCAACATTTTGCCAAAGACTTTCGTTGGGCCCACTTGGATATCGCGGGCACGGCCTGGCAGGAAAAAGGCTCCGACTATCGGCCCGCCGGAGGCACCGGATTCGGCGTACGCTTGCTGATCGAACATCTGAGCCAGCACCTAGCCCAGTCCAACTAGGTGCAGACCTGTCGATGGTCTGGGCGCCCCAAGCCCTTGACATCCTCAGGGGCTGTTGCTACTTTGTACTGTTTGTTTGTCCGTTAACTTTCTTCATAATGCTTGGCTCTTTACTGCAAGCTAGGCAACAACTAACCTGAATACAGGCTACTTTCCCATGAAAGTTCTGGTCTCCGACATATTTCCCGCCGAAGGACTGGCGGTGTTCGAAGAGACCGCCGGCATCACACTCGATTACCGTCCAGGCATCTCTTCCGAGGAACTGTTGCAGGCGGTACAAGAGGTCGATGCTCTGGTGGTGCGTGGCGGCACCCATATCACCGCCGAAGTATTCGACGCAGCACCCCGCTTGCGAGTCGTGGGGCGGGCCGGTATCGGTATCGAAAACCTCGATCTAGAGATGGCCAATCGCAAAGGGGTCATCGTAATGAACACCCCCTTTGGCAGCACCACTACCGCCGCGGAACATTCCATTGCCATGTTACTGGCCCTCAGCCGCCAGATTCCCGCAGCGAACCGCTCCACCAAGGACGGCCAGTGGGAAAACCAGCGCTTTCTGGGCGTCGAGATCAACGGCAAGACTCTCGGCGTAATTGGCGCCGGAAAAATTGGCGGCCTGGTCATTGAACGAGCGCTGGGCTTAAAGATGCGAGTCATCGTATACGACCCCTATCTGGCCGAAGAGGTAATCCTTAAAAAGGGTGCCGAAGTGGTCGATCTTGAGACCCTGCTGAGCCGTTCCGACTTTATCTCTCTGCACGCTCCGCTGACCTCGGAAACCGCCAATCTACTTGACGAAAAAGCTCTGACTCGAGTCAAGTCGGGCTGCCGAATCATCAATTGCGCAGTGGGTGGCCTGATCGACGAAACCGCCTTGGCCACCGCTATTAAGCTGGGCCAGGTGGCCGGTGCTGCCCTTGACGCCTTTCTCGATGAGCCTCCCAAAGCCGACAATCCCTTGCTGGCTATGGAGCAGGTTATCTGCACCCCGCATCTGCGCACCGCCACCGTCGATGCCCAGATCAACGTAACCGTTCAGATAGCCCAGCAGATTGTTGATTTTCTGCAAAAGGGCATCGTCACCAACGCGCTGAACATGCCCTCGATCAGCGCCGAGCGTCTTAGCGAAATCCGCCCTTATATGGAACTGGCCGAGCGCCTCGGCAAATTCCAGGCCCAGCGCGGAGTTAAAGCCCTGCAAAAGATCACCATTGAGTATTCCGGCAGCGTGACCGAACATCCGTCCCGCCCCTTGACCAACGCACTACTCAAAGGCCTTCTGGAGCCGATTGTCGGCCCCATGGTCAACCATGTCAACGCTCCTCATCTGGCCCGAGAACGGGGCATCCAGATAGAGGAACGCAGCTGCGACATGAGTCAGGAATTCACCAACCTAATCCGACTGACCGTTTCCGGCAACAACGGTGAGAGCTCGGTAAGTGGTGCCCTGTTCGGCGACCAGGACTACCGTATTGTTCGGGTCAACGACCACCACGTGGAAGCGGTTCCCGATGGCCACATCCTGATCATGCACAATGAAGATTGCACAGGAGTGATCGGCTTCATCGGACAGGTTCTGGGGGAGTCTGGCGTTAACATCGCCATGATGGGGTTGTCACGTCGCAAGATTCAGGGCCGGGCCATCTCCCTGATTACGGTGGATAGCAAGATCCCAGAAGAGGTTCTACAGCGCCTTCGAGCCAACCCACATATCATCTCGGCAGTCCAGGTCAGTCTCTAATTCGCCAACGGTAACCATACAAACGAACAAATAACAGAAAACACCGCTCGCTCATTGCGGAATCAATTTCAAAGGAAGATAAACCATTGACCGTTACTCAGCAGACCATTTCGGAAGCCATGCTGCCCAAAGGGGTAAAGGACTTCCTGCCGAATAAGGCGGCCAAGATTGAACAGCTGAAACAGACCCTGCACGGGGTCTTTCACAGCTGGGCCTTTCGGCCTGTTATCCCTCCTTCCCTGGAATTTCTCCACGTGCTGGAAAAAGGCATGGGAGAAGGGCTACGGGAAAAAACCTTTCGATTCGACGACCGACAGAACGGTAAGCTGGTAGCCTTTTCGCCAGACATTACGCCGCAGGTTGCACGCATCGTCGCCACCCGGATGCAGCATGCACCACTGCCTCAGCGGCTCTGTTATAGCGGCCAGGTCCTACGTCACG
The DNA here is from genome assembly GCA_021107335.1 of Desulfuromonadaceae bacterium. GTDB lineage: Bacteria > Desulfobacterota > Desulfuromonadia > Desulfuromonadales > Syntrophotaleaceae > Syntrophotalea_A. The sequence goes on from JAIOSZ010000336.1 coordinate 2,645, forward strand.
CCGAACAGCAGGCAGGCAAAGATCGCGAGATCTTTCAAGCCGGCGTTGAGCTCATCGGCCTGGCTGGCCCGGAAGCCGATGCCGAAATGATCGCCATGGCCGTCGAATGCCTGCAGGCTCTCGGTGCCGAAGAATTCACCATCGACATCGGCCAAGTGGAATTTTTTCGCGGAGTGATGGCCGACCTGCCCCTGTCAACCGAACAGGCCCAACAGGTACAATGCGCCATCGGTCGCAAGGATAATTCTGGCCTGGCGGAACTACTAAAGGGACTCAACCTCGAGGAGCGGGATCGGCAAGCGATTCTGGCCCTGCCTCGACTGTTTGGCGGTCGGGAGGTCCTGGATCGGGCGGAAAAGGCGGTTGTCAATGACCGCTCCCGAAAAGCCCTTGATAACCTCAGGCAGGTCCTGGAAGTACTGGAAGTCTATGGGGTGGAAAAACACATCACCTTCGACCTCGGCGAACTGCGCGGCGTCGATTACCACACCGGCATCACCTTTCAGGGCTTTCTCAGCGGCCTGGGTCAAGCGGTCTGCTCCGGCGGTCGCTACGATAACCTGACAGCCCGCTACGGGTTGCCGGCTCCGGCAACGGGCTTTGCCTTCAACCTGTTGCACCTGCTGTGCGCATTCGACAAACAACTGGAAAAGAGCTCGGCAAAATATACTGACGTGCTCATCTTTCAGGGGGGCAGCAACAAGCAGCCGGCCCAATTGGCCGCCCAAGCCCTGCGCCAGCAAGGCTACTCGGTCGCTCGCGACATCATCGAAAGACAACTGGAAGACAGCATTCAGTATGCCCATAAAATGAATTACCGCTTTGTCATGGTGATCGGCGGACCGGACGATGCAGTTCGGCTAGTCCGACTGGCCGACGAGAGTGAGAAACAAATCCCCTATCGGTCCCTGTTGGCCGAGGGCTTTTGTCTGTAATTTTGATCAGGAGATTTTAAAAGATATGGCTAATGTAGTGATCGTAGGCTCCCAATGGGGCGATGAAGGTAAAGGCAAGGTCGTTGATATTTACACTGAGCATGCCGACCAGGTAGTCCGTTTTCAGGGCGGCAATAATGCCGGCCACACCCTGGTGGTAGGCGATGAGAAAACCGTTCTGCACCTGATCCCCTCTGGCATTCTGCACAAAGGCAAGCGGTGCCTGATCGGCAACGGCGTGGTCCTCGACCCCCAAGTCTTTTTGCAAGAAATCAAGCAATTGAAAGAAAAGGGCTATCTGCAGGATGACTCCCAACTGGTCATCGACGGTAACGCCCACATTATCATGCCTTACCACAAGGCTATCGATATCGCCCGGGAAAAACAGTCGGGAGCTCGCAAGATCGGCACCACCGGCCGCGGCATCGGCCCGACCTATGAAGACAAGATCGGCCGACGCGGCATTCGCGTAGCCGACTTGGTGAATCCCGAGATCTTTGCCCGCAAGGTCAAAGAGTTTCTGCCGGAGAAGAATTTTCTGCTTGAGCAGTACCTTAACGAGGCACCCCTCGACGAAGCCGCCATCCTCGAGGAATACAATGCCTACGGCCAAGCCCTGATCAAGTACCTGGGCAACACCTCCCTGCTGGTCAACAACAGCATTAAAGAGGGCAGCAAGGTCCTTTTCGAAGGGGCCCAGGGCTGTCTGCTTGACATCGACCACGGCACCTACCCCTACGTTACGTCCTCCTCCACCATATCGGGCAGCGCCTGCATCGGTGCCGGCGTCGGGCCACGCTTCCTCGACCAGGTGGTCGGCATCTCCAAGGCCTATGTCACCCGGGTTGGCGAAGGCCCCTTTCCCACCGAACTGCACGACGAGATGGGTCAAAAACTCCGCGAAGCCGGCAACGAGTTCGGTTCCACCACGGGTCGCCCCCGGCGCTGCGGATGGTTCGATGCCGTAGCACTGCGCTATGCGGTGCGAGCCAGCGGCATGACCGGCTTGGCCATTACCAAGATGGACGTGCTCAATGAGCTGGAAACGATCAAGCTCTGTACCGCCTATGAATACCGCGGCGAACTGCTGGAAGAATTTCCCAACGACCTCGAAATTCTCAAGGAATGCACGCCGGTTTACGAGGAAGTGGCTGGTTGGCAGAGCGACCTCTGCGGCGCTACCAGCTACGAGGAACTGCCGGAGAAGGCAAAGGACTACCTGAAGAAACTGGAGGAGGTCAGCGGCTGCCCGATTGTCCTGATCTCGGTCGGGCCCCGGCGCGATCAGACCATCCAGCTGAGTAACCCTTTTCAGGCCTGAAGCACAACCGAACCATTGCGGCTTAACAATTAACCACAGCTAGTATTTACAGGTCATGCTGTTAAAATGCTCCAAGACCTGAAAAAATTTAAAAAAAGGGGTTGACTCTTTTTGGCTGATTCAGTATAACTGCATTCCGTTGTGAGCAAGAGCCGCTAGCTCAGTTGGTAGAGCATCTGACTTTTAATCAGATGGTCGTAGGTTCGATCCCTACGCGGCTCACCAGATAAGTCCCTATCGTCTAGCCTGGCCCAGGACACCGCCCTTTCACGGCGGCGACGGGGGTTCGAATCCCCCTGGGGACGCCAACAACTGACAGCCCCATTACCCACGGTAATGGGGCTGTTGCTTTTTCTGCTCAATCAATCCAGCCAAACTTTTCCGAGAGCCCAGCCATGTCGACAGACAACAACCTGATAGAAATCTTCAGCGACGGCGCCTGTTCGGGCAACCCTGGCCCCGGGGGCTACGGCACCCTGTTGCGCTCGGGTGACCAGACCAGAGAACTGTCGGGATACGATCCCGACACCACCAACAACCGCATGGAGATGCTGGCGGCTATCGTCGGCCTCGAAGCCCTGAAGCGGCCCTGCCGGGTCCGCCTGACCACCGACTCCCAGTATGTCCATAAAGGCATCACCGAATGGATCCACAACTGGATCAAGAAGGGCTGGAAGAACTCTAAAAGGGAACCGGTCGCTAATCGTGATCTCTGGGAACGACTGCAAGTGTCCTGCGCTCCCCATGAGGTTGAGTGGTGCTGGGTTCGCGGCCACAACGGCCATCCGGAAAACGAACGCTGCGACGAGCTGGCCCGCGATGCCATCACCGTAGGTCGAAGCTAGCACCAAGCCGCCCGGCCCCTGTTATTCATGCCCACCCCTTGGCTCTGCCAATAATTTATGCTATTGTTTTACCCTTAACGGTGTCTTTTCAAAGGCTTGTCCCTGGGACCGCCATGACAAGTAACCGACTGTCGCCGGCAGCGTTCCGGCATTTTATTTCTCGCACCGCAGTGAGTGGCCCATGCCTCTGGAGGCTTTCCCCATATCGTCCGCCGCTGCCTCAAGCAGCCAACTGATGCCGGCCCCCGAGAACTTACTGTCTCTAGGCCTGTACGTTGCCATGGCGGTCGGACTGATCGCTTTTCTGCTGATCGCCTGCCGTCTGATCGGCCAAAAAACCCACTCAAAACTCAAGGATCAGCCCTACGAATCGGGTGTTGAGCCCACAGGTCCAGCACAACCGGGCCGGCCGGTCCCCTTCTATCTGGTGGCGATTTTCTTTATCGTCTTCGATGTAGAGGTTGTCTTTATCTCTTCTTGGGCGGTGGCCTATGACCTGCTCGGTTGGAGCGGTTTTCTGCAGATCCTGTTCTTTATCATCATCCTCTTTCTCGGCCTGATCTACCTGTGGGCCGAAGGGGCCCTTGACTGGAGTCCGTCCCGTCAAAGGCGCAACGCAACCAAGGAGGGCCGATGAGCAGCGACCTACCCGACAACATTCTTCTCACTACCCTCGATGACGCCATCAACTGGGGCCGCAAAAACAGCCTCTGGCCGATGTTTTTTGGTCTGTCCTGCTGCTTTGTTGAAATGATGACCAGCATGACACCCCGTTTCGACCTGGCCCGCTTTGGCGCCGAGGTCATGCGTGGATCGCCCCGTGAAGCGGATCTGATGGTGATCGCCGGAACCCCCTTTAAGAAGATGGCCCCGGCCATCCTGCGGGTCTACGAGCAGATGGCTAACCCCAAATGGGTCATCGCCATGGGTAGCTGCGCTAATTCCGGCGGCATGTACGATGTTTACAGCGTCATGCAGGGTATCAACCAAATCCTCCCCGTCGATGTCTACATCCCCGGCTGCCCACCAAGACCAGAGGCCTTCATTCAGGGCCTGCAGCTACTGCAGGACAAGATCGCGAGGAATGAGCGACCGGCCCGCCCGGTGCTCGGCCTGCAAGGTGGCACTGAAGGAACCAGCGGCCCATGGCTGGTCGATGGCTTAAGCAAGAGCCGCGACCCACGGGGGCCAGGCTATGGCAACACCCCGCTGCGCGGAAGTTCCATGCAACAGCCGAACTTCTGGCAGCAACGCAGCGACGGCATGTGGCGCCCCAGCCAACCGAAAGTGACCTTTCCCGCGGGCAGCGACAATCTGCAACAACAGGTGGCAGAACGCTTCGGCGATCAGGTGCAAATCGATGATCAGGCCAAGGACATGCCGACCCTGCAGGTGGCCGCGGAGCATGCGCCAGAACTGCTGCGTTACCTGAAGCACGACGCGCCGCAACCCTATAAACGCCTGGAAGATCTGACCGCTGTCGACGAAAGTGCCCGGCGCCAGCGACCTGAGCATGATTACACCCTGACGTACCATCTGCTTTCCTTTGACCAGCCCGGTTATCTACGGGTCAAGGTACCGCTGACCGGGGAGGAACCTGAAGCTCCCTCTATCACCGAGCTGTGGCCTTCGGCCAATTGGTATGAGCGGGAAGCCTACGACATGTTCGGCATCCGCTTTAACGGCCACCCCGACCTGCGCCGTATCCTCATGCCAGACAACTGGTCGGGTCACCCGCTGCGCAAGGATCAACCCTTCCGCGCTACGGAGATGGCCCCCTTTACTCGGGAGGATATCGCTGCCCTTGAGCCTCGCCCGGCCGAGGACTACTTCAAGGGCCGGATGCTAGTCGACGGTGAGAAGACCATGCTCCTCAACCTCGGCCCGCAGCATCCCGGCACCCACGGCGTGTTACGCCTGATCCTGCAGCTAGCCGGCGAAGAGGTGGTCGATCTCGAAGCCGATCTCGGCTACCACCACCGCGGCGCCGAGAAGATCGCTGAACGCCAGCACTGGGCCCAGTTTATGCCCTATACCGACCGTATCGATTACCTGGCCGGATCCCTCAACAACCTGGCCTACCTGCAGAGCGTCGAAACCATGCTCGGAGTGGAGGTGCCGCCCCGTGCCCGCTACGTGCGCATTCTGCTGGGCGAACTGTTCCGCATTTCCAGTCAC
>JAIOSZ010000157.1 GCA_021107335.1 Desulfuromonadaceae bacterium
GCAATTAGTGTTGCTCGGCGGGAAAGGAAAGATCGATGAGACAGATTATGATAATGATCCAAGTAATATTGCTACTGGTTATGGCGGCCGGTATCGCCTCCGCCACCGAATTGAGTCTCGCAACCGCAAGCGATGCCGATAGTGGTTACTTATCTGCAGCAAAGAGCGTTGAAATGACTCTGGTCGCCGCTCCCGCCGCCGTTAGAAATCCTTCTATAGAGGCCCAAAACGAACTACCTCCCGAATTGGAACCGGCTCTTCTGAGGGAACGGGCTTTTACCGAGGCAAATGCTTTTGCCGGTGTGCAGATTGCTTTGCCGACTAGTCCTTTGAGTATCGTTTTGGCGGCCGACGAGTTGTTGAATCCAACCTGTGGTCTCAAACTGCATCTGGTCTGGTAACCCCCGCCAGTCTTGTATGCTGTTGTTCCTCCCTGCTTAACCCAACTAAGAATCTGATATGCCAATCGCCCATGTGAACATGAGGCGATTTTTTTTGTTCGATGCTCTTGGTTCCCATGCTTTTGTGTCGTATAGATTCATACTGGTGGATTGTTGTAGGGTCGAGGTTCTCTGGGGAATAGGTCGCGTTTGATGGGTATCTCAAGAGCAAGACTGAGCTTTTCGATTCGCTCCCACCGGTCCTTCGACAATAAGTGAGAAGCGTTAGTCGGACGATAGAGAGCTGTTGCGAACTAAGGAAAAGCACTTGCAGGCCTATGTCGAAACCGGCATATTAGCTTTGCTGGTCAGTCTCTTCGGGTTGCCAGTGGGACCATAACTGTTGTGTCTTGCTTGCGGTCTGGGGAGAGTAATGAAAATCAAACTGATTGCCAATCCGGTGGCCGGTGGTGATGCGCGAAGTAAAATAGAGCGAGCGGTGAGCTATCTGCAGGCCGCTGGCGCTGTTGTTGATCTGACTTTGACTCAAAAGCGCGGCGACGCCATGCAGGCGGCCGCTGCTGCCAAGCAGGCCGATTACGACCGCATTGTTGCCGCCGGTGGCGACGGTACTCTCAATGAAGTGATCAACGGCCTGGCGCCGTCAGACATCCCGCTGGCATTCATTCCCTTTGGGACCACCAACGTATTCGCTCTCGAAGTGGGAATCCCTTTCGATGTGGAGCAGGCCTGCGTCGTGGCGCTGCAAGGTCGGCCTTGTACGGTCTGTCTCGGCCTGGCGGGAGATACGCGCTTTTTGCTTATGGCCGGCATCGGTTTCGATGCCGAGGTGGTCGCCGGAGTCAGTCTTCCGTTGAAACGCCGAGTCGGTAAGTTGGCCTATCTGTTCAGTTCCCTGCGGATTTTGCTACGCTCTGTTCCTGACATCGTCGAGGTAGTCGATGAGCAGGGCCGCCTTTATCAGGGCTACTCCGCTATCATCGGTAACGGTCGTTATTATGGCGGTCGCTTTTCCATTACCCCGGAAGCCTCGCTGCAAGACGATACCTTAGAGGTCTGTCTGTTCCGTCGCCGGGGGCGCATCGGGTTTTTGATCAGCATGATCAAGGCGGCCCTTGGCCGGCCTCTGGCCGAAAGCGAGGCCTGGCGATTTAAGGGGCGGAAGCTCACGGTCAGCGGATCAAGGGCAGCGGTTCAGCTCGATGGCGACTATCATGGCCGGCTACCCGAGAAGTTTTGTGCTGTTTTCGGCGAGCTGACTCTGGTATACCCGAAGGAGTGATAGGTAGGAAGCCCCATAGCTTGCGCTCCTGATTTACGGGATTCCCACTCGAAGTAGCGTCTCTTCCGCTTTTATTGCCATCGAAAAGGAAGGCCTTTTGTAATGACTCTGTTGCCCGATTCCTATCTGTCGCCGTTGCACCTCCCTTTCAATACCGCCTGTTTGCAGCAGCGTTTTGAACTTCAATCTCCCGATGCCGACCCTGGCGGCGGGCAGGGTGTGTGGTTGATTCTGTCCAATGGCGAATTGTGGATGCAGGGTTCAGTGGCACAGCCGGTTTTACCCGACTATTTGCCGAGCGGTATTCTGCGCAAAGGGTGTGAGCCGTTGTATATTGGGACCTGGGACGGGCAACCCTGCCGCCTGCTGGAACTGGAGGCTGCGGCTGTCTTGCCGGACGAGTGGATTGCCGTGGAGCTGTCGGACTGGTATGGCCAGATCCCCATCGAGCCCCTGTCCCTCGGTGGGGCCGCATTGCAGATTCTGCATTGGGAGAGAAGCAGTCGCTGCTGCCCCCAGTGTGGCGGCAACGCCCAGCGGCTGTCCGGGGAGTGGGGCAAGCGTTGCCCCCAGTGTGGTTGGGTGTTTTTCCCTAATGTGCATCCCTGCGCTATTATCCTGGTCAAGCGACCGGGCGAAGTTTTGCTGACCCGCAAGGCCGAGTGGCCTGCCGGGCATTACAGCCTCATCTCGGGTTTCGTGCATTTCGGCGAGTGCCTGGAGGAGGCCGCTGCACGGGAGGTTCGGGAAGAAACCGGTGTCGAAATCGCCAACCTGCGCTACGTCGGCAGCCAGTGCTGGCCCTTTCCCAGTCAATTGATGGCCGGATTCATAGCCGATTATGCCGGTGGTGAGCTGCAGGTAGACTATCAGGAATTGGAAGATGCCCGTTGGTTTGCGGTCGACGATTTGCCCGCGATGCCGCCGTTGCGGAGTATCTCTCGGTATGTTCTGGATAATTATTTGTTTGCCTGAGTCGCCGTTCTCGGATCTACGGTATCTTGAATTTCCGTTGGACATTTGCCATCCTCTACTTCGTTGCCCTTCGACAGCATATTCTTAGTGGTTTTTTGAAATAGGCCCGCACGTTGTTGAAAAAACTTTGCCGCATTGCAAGTAAGGGCCCGGTGAACTTTTTCAGCACGGTGCGGGGGGGGGGGCGTTGGCGCGGAATGACGCAACAGGCTAGGAAGCCCTGCCCCAGTATATTATCCCCATTCAACTTTCGCTGAAGAAGTTGTGTTACAACTCCGGACTGATTACTTGCTTCCAACAGTGATTCAAAGTATAAGGTGCTGTTGCAGAAATAGCTGATCAGGCTTCCCGTTCCAAACTGCGACATTACGCGGAGCAGAGCAACCCTCTGATCGAGGGATATGCGGAAATCATTCAGATTCTGATTTCGATATAAAGCGGGATGCTGACTTGAACGGCGAACAAAATCACCAATACGTGCAGACCCTGAAACAGGTTCATGCCGGGACTGAAAACATAAAACTGCCACGCATATATCCAAGGCCTTGAAACAGCTCGAATAGCGGAGGGTTGCTTTGAAAAGTGAAGATGTACCTCAGGATAAGGCCCTTTTCGGTGAGTGGCACGAGATCTGTTACGCCCTGGATCGGGATGGGAGCTATGTACTGGCTCCCAGTGCCGGCTGGGACCCTGCCAATGTGGCCAATCTGCAGGCTTGGGAGACGA
>JAIOSZ010000216.1 GCA_021107335.1 Desulfuromonadaceae bacterium
GGAACAAGATCCCCTGACGCCTCAGCAGCAAAAAACTCTTCCAATGCGCTCATCGACATTCTCCTCCCACTAGTGGAAAAAAGGACAGAGTATCTCCTTCGCTCAGGGGCAACCCCTTACCGACATGGAAGGTGTTGATCAATATAGCCCCCAACTTATGGTTGGGCAGCGACAGGTCCTTGATCACATCACCGACAGTTGTTAGATCAGCATACTCCCGTTGAGACTCGTCAAAGCGCCCTTTACGAAAGGTGGCAAATAACTTAACCGTCACCGTCATGTCTATCTCCTCATAATGACGACCCACAAAGGATATTCCATGGACAATCCACCATCCTTCAGCACATGTCCGACTTGTTTACGTGTTTATTATTTTTGTTAATGACCGTTCTTGTCAAGTTTTATTTTGCACCGCGACTCTACTGACCACTAAAAACACACCTTAGGATAAGCTTAATCTATCCAGAAAACTTTGCAAGGCCTGAATTTCCAGGCAACAGCAACAGCAAAATAATTGCGGCTTCTCCTTGCAATCTGATATTTTTGTTGACTCTTCTGGTGTGGTTTAGGTATTTTGTACTCTAGATTACGTAAAAAAAGGTGATACCCCTCCCGTTAATGGCAAGCCAGAACACAAAAGGAAGGAAATCCAATGGAGCGTAAAGAGATTCTTGAATGGCTGAAAACAGATGATGAGGAAAGATTGCAGGCCTTATGGCAGCAAGCCGACCAGGTAAGAAAAGAAAACGTTGGAAACAACGTGCACTTACGAGGTCTTCTGGAATTTTCGAACCACTGTTCTCGTGACTGTCACTATTGCGGGCTACGAGCAGGCAATCGAAAAATTGAGCGTTACCAAATGTCTGAAGAAGAGATCATGGCCTGCGTACAGGAAGGCGCAGATTACAAGTACGGCACCGTAGTACTGCAATCTGGAGAGGACTTGTCGCTGGATGTGGAGTGGATAGCACAATTGATTCGCCGTATTAAACAGGAAACTCCCCTGGCGGTAACTCTCAGCCTTGGCGAACGAAGCCGCGAGGAACTGACCCTGTGGCGCCAGGCCGGGGCTGACCGTTACCTGCTCCGTTTCGAAACCTCTAACGAAACACTCTACCAACGCATCCACCCTGCCCGCCCGGGTAGTGACAGCGACCGTATTGAGTTATTGAAGGTTATCGGCGAGCTGGGTTACGAGGTTGGCAGCGGAGTCATGGTGGGCATTCCTGGCCAGACCTTCGAGGATCTGGCCAACGACATAGAAATGTTTTGCTCTCTAAATCTTGACATGATTGGGGTGGGTCCTTTTATTGCCCACCACGAGACCATGCTTGGACAGGCCGCTAAGGCTGAGTCGATTATATCGCCCAATCAGGTCCCCAACACCGAGTTGATGACCTACAAGGCTATGGCCCTTGCCCGTATTATCTGCCCGAAGGCCAACATTCCGGCCACCTCGGCCCTGGCCACTCTCAATACCCCGACGGGGCGCGAACTCGGCCTGTCTCGTGGCGCCAACGTGGTAATGCCCAACCTGACGCCAAAGAAATACCGAGCCTTATATGAAATCTATCCTGCGAAAGCCTGTATTGTTGAAACGGCAGCAGACTGCCGAGCCTGTATGCATGGTCGAATCCGTTCCATCGGCCGCGATGTAGGCACCGGAAGGGGAGACTCAGCAAATAAACAAGCCAGCTGAGCAAACGTTTCAGCCCTGATCAACTGTAGTCTTTTTTCCTCAATAGTCATTTATAGCGGGGCCGCACTTTGTCGGCCCCGCTATAAATGAACACCTTAAACCCGCACTTTTTAGGAGAATAGTTATACCTAGCTGCCTTCTAACCCCATAAAACAACTACTAATCAAATCATTGTAAGATCCATTGCTTTATGGTATTAATCAAGTTCAACTTTCCTAGAGGAGCCTGATGTGAGACTTTCCACCAAGAGCCGTTACGGACTGCGAGCCCTGTTCGATATGGCCTACAATGCTGGCAATTTACCGATTCAGGTTAAGGAAATATCTCGTCGACAAAATATCTCTCCGCGCTACCTGGAGCAGATTTTTCAAAGTTTCAAAAAAGCAGATATCATTAAAAGTAAAAAAGGCCCTCAGGGTGGCTACTTTCTGGCGAAGCGCCCGGAAGAAATCACCGTTCAGGATATTGTTCAGGCTGCCGAAGGCGATACCCTGCTGGTCAACTGCACGTGTAAAGGAAAAGAAGAAGACACCCCAAACTGTGAATTCAACGGCCACTGTGTCACCCAGACCGTTTGGCACGAAGCAACCGCCCTGCTTAATGATTATTTTTCAAGTTTGACCCTCAAAAGCCTCTGCGAGCGGGGTCAAGCCATGGGACTTAAGCGCGAATCTAACCATAAATTCATGTACTATATCTAGGAGACTGTTGGGCTTACCATGAGCCGACTGTAAAATCACCTGATCGGCCCATATTCTCGACAATTTTCGCCAAACAGCCCTGCTATTCGCTCTCAAATTCTCAAAAATCTGGACTCAAACAGCAAATTTTTCGTTTCGGCCCGTCAAGTCCGACAATCTCCTAGGTCCTTTTTCGTCCCCCATCCATACTCTTTGCACTCTTCTCAAAGACTGCCTGGCGCCCCGATTCCCTGCCCCACGCTCCCTTTTCTGATCATTTTCTACAAATATATTTTTGACCATCGGATTCTTTCCGTTACTCTATAATGAAGTTTTGGAAAGCCTGTTCTTTTTGCCAGATATTTCGGCATTTCTTACACAATCTTTTATTCTTGGAGGTTTGTCCCCGATGAGCGATTGGAAACGATTTCTTGCCGACCCGGTCATCGCCTATTTTTCCATGGAAATCGGCCTCAGCGCCGATATTCCAACCTATAGCGGCGGGTTGGGTATTCTCGCGGGCGACACCATCAAGGCCGCAGCCGATCTGCAATTGCCCATGGTTGCTATCACCCTGGCCAGTCGCAAAGGGTATTTTCGCCAATCCATCGACAATCAGGGGTGGCAAAAGGAATCTCCGAACGAATGGTCTCCGGAAGGTTTTCTGGAGCTGATGCCAGTCAAAGCCCTAGTCTCCATTGAAAATCGCGACGTTAAAGTTCAAGCCTGGCTTAAACGGGTTAAGAGCCCCACCGGCGGCGAAGTTCCTGTGTTTTTTCTCGATACAGATATTGAGGGTAATCAGCCTCAGGATCGAACCATCACCGACCATCTTTACGGTGGCGACAACGAATATCGCCTCAAGCAGGAAATTGTCCTCGGCATAGGCGGCGCCCGCATCCTTTCTGGCCTCGGTTTTCGGATACGCAAGTACCACATGAACGAAGGCCATGCCAGCCTCCTGACCCTTGAATTACTCAACCGCACTCGGCGTCCCGTGGAGGACACCTGGGATGAGCGAAACTCCTGGGAGCCGCGCAAGGTCCAACAGCAATGCGTCTTTACCACCCACACCCCGGTGACGGCCGGACACGATCGATTCCCTTATGACATGGTACAGCGGGTATTGGGAGAAGATGTGCCCCTCTTCTTGCTGCGGGAACTTGGTGGGGAAGACGAGCTCAATATGACCATGCTGGCTTTGAATCTCAGCCGCTATGTCAATGGGGTCGCCAAAAAACATGGAGAGGTATCCCAGGCCCTGTTTCCTGGATTCGAGATTCACGCCATCACCAACGGCATTCACCCCTTTACCTGGGCTTCGCCGTATATGGTTAAGCTATTTTCCAAATATATTCCCAGCTGGGGTACTGAACCGGAATTGCTGGTACGAGTCGATACTGTGCCCGACCAAGAACTCTGGGAAGCCCATACCGGCGCCAAGGCCATTCTCTTCCAGTACGTCGCCGAAACGACAGGCATTCAGCTCGACCCAGAACTGCTTACCATCGGTTTTGCTCGCCGGGTCGCTACCTACAAGCGGGGAAATCTGATCTTTTCCGATATCCAGCGCCTGTTGAAGATCGGGCAAGGGAAAATTCAGCTACTCTTTGCCGGCAAGGCCCACCCCCATGATCAGCCCGGTAAAGAGATCATTCATACTATCATCGGCGAGATCGAAAAGCTGAGAGGTCAGATCGAGATCGTCTATCTTGAAAATTACGACATACAACTGGCTAGTCTGCTAATACCTGGCGTCGATCTATGGCTCAACAATCCCATTCGCCCCCTTGAGGCTTCAGGAACCAGCGGTATGAAAGCCGCCCTCAACGGCGTCCCCAACTTCAGCGTATTGGACGGATGGTGGATCGAGGGCCACATTGAAGGAGTCACTGGTTGGTCCATCGGTCCTCCGCCTCACGGCAACTCGATCGATCAAAACCACACCGACGAAGATGTCCGCGACCTCTATGACAAATTGGAAAACGTCATCATGCCCCTCTACTACGAGGATCGACCGGGCTGGATTCGGGTGATGAAAAATGCCATCGGTAAAAATGCCTATTACTTCAACACCCAGTCGATGATGCGCCGTTACGTCAGCGAAGCCTACTTCCGCTAGCACTTCAAGGGCCGCCGTTCAGGCGGCCCTTCTTTCCTTTCTTTACAGCCAAACCGAGCACCAGAGGATGGCCTTGATGTTACGAGCTCTGGCACTGGCTCCGCAGTCACAGAGACCACTTAACTCTGAACCATTTTCCGCTCTCAAGATCACTTCGCACAGGGTTGCTCATTCCCAACGGTAGATCCTAATGCTTCTCATTAGCATCCATGCAGTCTTAAGCATCTTTCCCTCCATAAATATTTCGATCCAGAGGCCGTTATACCGCTGCCCAATGATGATGCATTCGCAAAAAATTATAGGCTGGCTAAGCAAAAATTGCGGCCTACAAGGCCTGGTGTTTTAACAGGGGCGAAGGCATACATCTCGTATGTCGAGGTCCTGAAAAAACAACCTAACGCCGTAGGACGGACTTTTTGCGACGCCATCAATGAAACGGTTGACGCCTTTCCAGTCAGCCGATAAAATGCCTGCCATCACTCATTCGCAGCAAAGGACGGTCATGCATATACTGGACATTTTCGCCGCCAACCCCACCACCTTTTCCTTTGAGTTCTTTCCGCCCAAAACCGATAAGTCAGCGAACCGGCTCTACGAAACC
>JAIOSZ010000014.1 GCA_021107335.1 Desulfuromonadaceae bacterium
AAAAAGTGGGCGATGCGCTCCGCCAGATCTGCCGGCGCTTGCTCTCCCAGCGGCAGGCTGTAGGTCGTCTCCTCTATACACAGGGACGGTGCCGGTGTTTTCCAAGGCACGGCTTCAGCTTGTTCCACAGCAAAACCTTCCGGCAACTGGACATTAAGTGCCGCAGCCAACTCCCGCACTACCACAGGCTGACGCAGCTTAAGATCGATAATCTCGGTCTCACTCTCAACCCCGGTCGGCAAGGCGTCGGGAAAGGAAATCTGCGGAGCCGGATGAAAACCGCCGGAATAACGAATAGGCAACCCCGCCCGCCGCACCGCTCGGTGAACAACGGTCATGAATTCCAGATGCCCAATGAACCGGCCCCGGCCGAGCTTGCTTACCCTCAGCCGCACCTTACAGGGATCCTCGTCATCCAACGACTCTGCTGCGACAACCGGCTTGACGGCAACGACAGCCTCCTCACCATGGTCAGTGGCGTAACGCATCCGCACCGTCTCAAAATCGCATACGCCGCAACCGGTACAACCACCATCTCGACAGTCGACCGTTGCCGTGCCGCTCAAGGCCTGCTGCCACTCGTCAAGCAGATACTGCCTAGAGACTCCGCAATCGATATGGTCCCAGGGCAGAATCTCATCGGTGGCCCGTTCGCGCAGATACCAATTCGGATCGATGCCGCAATCTTCAAAAGCCTGCTGCCAGAGATCGAAGCGAAAGTGTTCCCGCCAGCTGTCAAAACGGCAGCCAAGGGCCAGAGCGCGCTCCAGCACCGGCGCCAAGCGTCGGTCGCCGCGGGCGAAGACACCCTCAACAAAAGAGAGTTGCGCTTCATGCCACTTAAGGCGCAGCTTTTTACTACGCAGCTCCTGCCGCAAGGTATCCTGCTTGGCCAGGGTTTCGTCGATACCGATCTGGCGTTGCCATTGAAAGGGGGTCTGGGGCTTAGGCACCAGGGTCGAAACAGAAACGTTAACATCGGCACCACCAGGAGTCCCCTTGCCGACACGCTTGACCCGTGCCGCAAGATCGACAATGGCATCCAAGTCGGCCTCTTGCTCCGTCGGCAGACCGATCATGAAATAGAGCTTAATCACTCGCCAGCCAAGGGAAAAGGCGCTATCGGCGGCCACCAGCAGATCCTCCTCGCTGATACCCTTATTGATCAATTGCCGCAGCCGTTCGCTGCCAGCTTCAGGCGCAAGAGTGAAGCCGGTCTTACGGACCTTCTTGATCTCTTCCATCAGATCACTGGTCAGCGAACCAACACGCAGACTCGGCAAGGATACGGCGATCCGCTCCTCGCGATAACGATCCATCAGCCCTTTGAGCAAAGGACCGATACAGCTGTAATCACCCGTCGACAGGGAGAGCAAGGAAACTTCATCGTAGCCCGAATGCCCCAAGGAGCGATCGAGGACATCGACAATCTGCTCCATACTCCGCTCTCGTAGCGGCCGACCGATATAGCCGGCCTGGCAAAAGCGACAACCGCGGGTACAGCCGCGAGCGATTTCCACCGCCACCCGGTTATGCACCGTATTCATAAAGGGTACGATGGGCTTCACCGGATAGTCGACCGACGCCAGATCGGCCAGCACCCTGCGTTGCACCTTTGTATAATCATTACGCTGCGGCTGCAGAGCAGCGATACGACCGTCATCATGATAGACAACGTCGAACAGTGACGGCACATAGATTCCGTCGATTTTGGCCAGCGCTTCAAGCACTTGAGCCCGCGAACTACCAGCCTGTTTGGCTTCGCGAACTACTCGACACAGATCGACAATGGCTTCTTCGCCATCGCCAACCACCGCGCAGTCGATAAAATCGGCCAAGGGTTCCGGATTGGTGGCGCAAGGCCCGCCGACCACCACCAGGGGGGCCTGCGCATCACGCTGCTCGCGACGCAGAGGAATACCGGCCAGATCCAGCATAGCTAAAATATTCGTATAGGACAGCTCGTGCTGCAAAGTAAAACCGAGCAGATCAAACTCAGCCAGGGGCCGCTGAGACTCCAAGGATGTCAGTCGCAGATCGTTCTCGCGCAGCTCTGCAGCCATGTCGGGCCAGGGGGCGTAAACTCGCTCCGCCACAGCCCAATCGAGAGAATTGACCGCATGGTAGAGCATCGGCAAGCCGATATGGCTCATCCCCAATTCGTAGACATCGGGAAAGGCCAGAGCAAAGCTGACCTCCACCGATTCGAGATCCTTTGATACCGTACCGAGCTCACCACCCAAATACCGACTGGGCCGACTGACCCGACCAAAAAGCTGATTTTGCTTTTCTTGTTTTGTATAATTTTTCAACAACCGTCTCGCTTATATGTTTAATTTGCAAACATTCTTTGTAGCACGAAAAAGAACTATTAAACAACCTTTTCCGGCCAACCAGTGAAGCTACTCACGGCCATTGCCAACACTTCCACCCCGCCACCATCACCTTCATTCAAGATGGTACCGGGCATAATTGTTGTGTTAAGATGTTGGCCAACAAACCCTGCGAAAGGAACCACGCCATGCCACTAACGGGAACCCCGGAAGCTGACCTCCACACACATACCATCGCCTCTGGGCACGCCTACAGCACAATTAATGAAATTGCCGCCGAAGCTGCCCGGCGCCAGTTGCGCCTGGTCGGCATGACCGACCATGGCCCCGCCCTTCCCGGCGGCCCCCACCCCTATCACTTTATGGCTTTGCGCTTTATCCCCAAGCACATTAGCGGAGTACGCATCTTACGCGGCGTCGAAGCCAACATTCTTGGCAATGGAAAGCTCGACCTGGACGACCAGCAACTTTCTCAACTGGAACTGGTGCTAGCCGGCTTTCATCCTAGCTGTGGCTATGTTGGCCGGGGCCAAGAGGACAACACCAAAGCGGTGATGAGCATAATGGATAAACCACAGGTCCACGTGATCTGCCATCCCGGCAACCCCGAATTCCCCCTCGACTATCAGGCCATTGCCCGCCACGCTGCGGCCACCGGCACCGCCCTGGAGATCAACAATTCCTCTTTTAGCGTGAGCAGAATCGGCAGCGCAGACAACTGTCGACGCCTGGCCGGCTACTGCGCCCAATATGCTGCTCCGATCTCCCTTGGCAGCGACGCTCACATCGCCCAGGGTGTCGGCCAACTCGACCAAGCCCTGACCGAAGCCCTGCAGGCTGGCATTCAACTAGAACAGATTGTCAACCTGACCCTGACATCGACCCTGGCCTTTCTCAAGCTGACAGACTAAATAACGAGCCCATTTTTTCTACTTTGCCTGGAGAATTTCACCATGGAAGAACGAACCCATGAAGAAACCAACTGGACAACCTTCTGTCACCTATCAGCCCTGGCCGGATACTTTATCCCCTTTGGCAACCTGATCGGGCCACTGATCATCTGGTTGCTGAAGAAGGACCTCTACCCGACCGTGGACCGACACGGCAAAGAAGCCCTTAATTTCCAGATCAGCATCAGCATCTATGCTCTCGCCGCTACGGCTCTGATCGTGATACTGATTGGCATCCCCCTGCTGATCGGCCTGGCGATCTTCAACTTCACCATGATCATTATCGCGGCGGTTAAATCCAAAAACGGCGAAGCATTCCGCTATCCGTTGAGCCTGCGCCTACTCAAGTAAGGCGACCATTGGGCAAAAGCCCTTGCCAGGCGGGGATCCATTATGCTAAAAATTTCAATTCCCATTAAATACAATCCCGGCCTGGAGACTGGTACCATGGATTTGCAAATCCTGCCCCTGACAGAACGTAAGCCACCCATCGAGGACGAGGCCTCCCTGGTCTTCGGCCGCACCTTTACCGACCGCATGTTCCTTATGGAATATGACACCGGTCGCGGCTGGCATTCGGCGCGCATCGCCCCCTATGCTCCCTTTACCCTCGATCCAGCGGCCCTGGTGCTGCATTACGCCCAGGAGATTTTTGAAGGTCTCAAGGCCTTTCGTCGCACTGATGGCAGTATCGCCCTGTTTCGCCCCCAGGACAACATCGCCCGATTTAACCGCAGCGCCCAGCGGCTGTGTATGCCTTCGGTCGATGAAGACTTTTTCTTGAGCGCTCTCAAGGAACTGATTCGCCTCGAAGCCGACTGGGTGCCGCGCAGCGAAGGAACCAGTCTATATATTCGCCCGACCATGATTGCCACCCAACCGGTACTGGGAGTCAAACCAAGCGACCAGTACCTCTGCTACATTATCCTCTCGCCCGTTGGCCCCTACTATAAAGGCGGCTTTAAACCGGTGCGCATCTGGATTTCCGACGAATACATCCGTTCCGCGCCGGGCGGTACCGGCGAAGCCAAAACCGGCGGGAACTATGCCGCCAGCCTGCTGGCCGCAAGGGAAGCCGCGGAGCGAGGCTTCGATCAAGTGCTATGGCTCGATGCCGTGAAGCGCAAATATGTTGAAGAAGTCGGCAGTATGAACATCTGCTTCGTCTATGACGGCAAGATCGTCACCTCGCCATTGCACGGCACCATCCTCGACGGTATCACCCGCCGCTCCATCTTGACCATAGCCAAAGAGATGGGCATTGAGATTGAGGAACGGGCCATGTCCATCGATGAAATTCTTGATGGGGCCGAAAGTGGCCGCCTCCCCGAGGCCTTTGGCACCGGCACCGCCGCAGTGGTTAGCCCTGTCGGTCAATTCACCTATCGAGACCGCACTGTTACCTTGAGCGACGACAATGTCGGCCCCCTGACCATGAAATTCTTCGAAGCCCTCACCGGCATCCAGTACGGCCTCCGACCCGACCCCCACGGCTGGGTCGAGCTCATCTAACAACCTGCTTGCCCAATCTTCTCCCAGCCCCTGCCTTTTGCAGGGGCTTTTTGCTGTTACAATAGTGGCTCGGCGCCTACTCTCTAGGCAGCAGTGCCATTTTTTTGATCACACTTCAGGCAGGTAGACACATAACCCACTGAAATAGTGTGCATATTTTTTTCGGCACGGGGTTTGCTGCTGTCATTTCGAGCAATGCTGCTCTTCGCACCGGCAGCACCAACTGACATCCCCATCGGAGGAAAGAAAATGATGCACAAGTTTCTGGCGACATTGCCCGCCCTGTTCGGGTTCACCCTGCTACCGACCCTATGCCTGGCGGCGGAAACTGCCGACTCGGGCGACACGGCTTGGATGCTGATCTCCACAGCCCTAGTCTTGATCATGCTGCCCGGACTGGCCCTGTTCTACGCCGGCATGGTCCGCTCCAAGAACGTCCTCTCTACCACCATGCATACCTTTGCCGCCATGGCTATTATCGGCGTGCAATGGGTAGTGGTCGGCTACACACTATCTTTCGGCGGCTCCGGTCCCTTCATCGGCAGCCTGCAGCATATGTTTCTCGGCGGCATCGGTCCCGAATCCCTCACCGGAACTATTCCGACCTATGTGTTCGTCATGTTCCAAGGAATGTTTGCCATCATCACCCCAGCCCTGATCTCCGGCGCCATTGCCGAACGCATGAAGTTCTCTACGTACTGCGTTTTCATTCTGGCCTGGAGCCTGCTGGTCTACGATCCCCTGGCTCACTGGGTTTGGGGCGAAGGTGGCTGGCTGCTGGAAATGGGGGCCCTCGACTTTGCTGGCGGCACCGTGGTCCACCTCTCTTCCGGTATTTCGGCACTAGTACTCTGCATTTTCCTGGGCAAACGCAAGGGCTTTCCCCATGAACGCATGGCTCCCCATAATCTGCCCATGACCTTGCTCGGCGCCGGCCTGCTGTGGTTTGGCTGGTTTGGCTTCAACGCCGGCAGCGCCCTATCCGCAGGCGGCGGTGCCGCCCTGGCCTTCACCACCACCCAAACCGCAGCCGCCGCCGCAGCCCTCTCCTGGATGCTGCTTGAATGGATCCTGGCCGGCAAGCCTAGCGCCCTTGGCATCGCTTCCGGCATCGTCGCTGGCCTGGTGACCATTACCCCGGCCGCCGGCTTCGTCACTCCCGGCTGGGCCATTGTGATGGGCCTGATGGGCGGAGCCGTCTGCTATGGTGGCGTCATGCTCAAGCACAAGCTCGGCTACGATGACTCCCTCGACGTACTCGGCATTCACGGTATCGGCGGTGCTTTTGGCGCCCTCGCTACCGGGGTCTTCGCCACCGTTGGCGCCACTAGCGTCCTGACCGGAGACTTCCATCAACTGTGGGTACAGTTTGTGGGCATCATTGCCGCCGCAGCCTACGCGGTAACAATCACCACCATTCTGTTGCTGATCCTCAAGGCCACCATGGGCCTGCGGGTAAGCCACGAAGACGAAGTCACCGGCCTCGACCAGACCGCCCATTCGGAAGCCGGCTACAGCCTCTAAACACAATAAAGGCCCGGCCCTATAAATAGAGCCGGGCCTTTATTGTGTAGCCTAACTACACCACCCTATGCACATTAACTCCACCCGCCCTCTTCTTAAACGCGCCCCGTTAGCAAAAACTCACCGTCGCTCTCGCTTACCTCCCACGCAACCCATCGTTTTAAAAACACTTTTATGCACGCGCAATTTTTTACAACTAATGCCATCTTATGGCACTCTGCTTGCTATTGTGTAACGATCCAACGATAACCAATCCACCAGTCCGCAACATTGGACAATTAAATCAATTCTTGGAGGTAACCGCTCATGTGTCGCATTGGAGCTCTCAAAAGCCGCCACTACATGCACCCAAGTAAGGCCCTGCTGCTCATGCAATCGCAGCAGAAAGGTCATGACAATTCTGGGTTTGCCATGGTCATGCAGGATTTGGGAGGAATCTTTGAAGATTACAAACATCTTCCGACCCTGTCCCTGGCCTGCACCGACGAAGGCCTGAAAATAGCCGAAAACCTGCTGCACGCCAAAGGCTTCCGCCGGGTTCATCAGTGGGTTCCGGAGACCAACCCCCAGCCGGGCCTCGATATCCAGGCCATGCCCAACTATGTCTTCGAAACCTTTGACTATCCAAAAGAATTCCAGAATGCCAGTGAAAAAGAAAAAGGCGAGTTACTAACTGATACCCGCCTGGAACTACGCGCTGCCATGGAAGAAGGCGAAAAAGGCTTTGCCTACTCCTTCTGGCCGGATGTCATTACCCTTAAAGAGATCGGTGACCCGAGGGCCATCGGCATCTATTTCAATCTTTGGGAACCGAATGAAGACTTCACCGCCAAGGTAATCACCGCCCAGTGCCGGCAAAACACTAACTACGCCATCGTGCGTTACGCCGCCCACCCCTTCTTTCTGCAGGGGTACACGGCGCTGGCCAACGGCGAGAACACCTTTTACCAGAAAAACAAAGAGTTCCAGAGCAGCCTGCATCGCGGCTATATCGGATTTGAGTCCGATTCGCAGTGCTTTCTCTATACCTTGCACTACGTGCACAAGGAACTCGGCTGGCCGCTCCCCTATTACAAGCACGTCGTCACCCCGCTACCCTTCGATGACCTGCTCAAACGTGAAGACCAGGAGCAACTGCTGGCCCTGCGCCAGTCCCTGGCCCACCTGGAGATCAACGGTCCTAATACCATCATCGGCGTGCTGCCCGACAACACCATGTTTACCTGCTGCGACG
>JAIOSZ010000056.1 GCA_021107335.1 Desulfuromonadaceae bacterium
AAAAAAGAGTAGGCAGAAAAAGGCGCTCCAACTCCTTGCCCTGCGGGTTCCCTGCGCTGCGCAGACGTTTTACGGGCGGGCAAAAACTCGCTGCGCTCAAACATTTCCCCGCCTGTTTCGCAAAACGTCCACTTCGCTCCGGCTGCGTCACAGGGGATGGAAGGGCGATAGGCTTGATGCTTGATCAGCATAAAACCGCAGCCGGGGTACTACCGTCATCGTCTCTGAATTCCAGCGTTTCGGTTCCGTTACGAAATCACCTTCAATCGCCCCTGCTCACGTAACCAATCCAGCACTTCCCGGGGCAACGGATCGAGCCCCAGGGCCTCATCGACGCTCATCTCCCCCGTCTCCAGCTGTGTCAACAGCCGGTTTTCAAAGCGGGTTTGGGTGCGGCGTTGGTGGTAGTCGCGATAGACCAGCGAGGCGCCGAGCACGGCGATAATGCCCATCATCATCCAGAAGATCGTGTGGCTGATCTCGACATGAAAGGCTTCCAGAAACAGCTTGGTGCCGATAAAGAAGATCAGCTGGTAGGCAAGGTCCTCCAGGCGTGGCATGCGTTCGAGCAATTTGACGAAGAAGCCCGCGGCAAAACGCAGGAAGATAATACCGAGAATGCCGCCGGCCCAGACGATCAGCAGTTTATCGGTCATGGCCACGGCAGTGGTGATACTGTCGATCGAGAAGGCGACATCGGTCAATTCAACCACCAGGACGGTTTTCCAGAAGCTGGCTGCGGTTTTCGGTCCAGACTGGTGAGCGTCCTCCTTGTAGAAGAAGAACATGTGTTTCATGGCCAGGTAGATTAAATAACCGCCGCCGACGAATTTGAAGACCCAGAAGCGCATCAGGTGGGCTGCGAAGATCAAAGCGATAAATCGAAAGACAAAGGCGCCTATGATGCCGAGGCTAAGAGCCCGCTTTCGTTGGGATTCGGGTAGGTTGCGCACAAGAATGGCCAATACCAGGGCGTTGTCCACCGATAAAAGGCCTTCGAGGACGGCCAAGGTGCCAATCGTCAAAAGGTCGAGGGGAACAAAATTGGCAAAATCCTGGCTAATTTGGCCGAAAAGGGCGAGTTCCATAATAGCTCCGTAACTTGGGCTTTAATTTTAGTCTTAGGAGAAAAACGGTTTACTGCCGATCGGCAGTTTGGAAAAGAAAATAGCCGATATTGTCGTTCTGGCCCAGGCTATGGTCGGCTCGCAATCTCCACTTGGAGCAGCCACGGGCGTCAGGGAAACGATATGAGTAGTGTGAATGATGGCTGGGCTCAGACGGGAAGAGGACCGCTATAGCGACGGGCTAAGGTCGCGGGAAGGCAGTTGCGTTCCGCCTGTAAGGCCTGTGGCAGATAGTCGAGGATATCCCCGGCCGTCATGCCATCTTCGCCGAGATCCGCTGCGGCCAGGTCACCGGCTAGGCCGTGTAGCAGTACCCCTTTGCAGATGGCATCGACAAAGGACAGGCCGAGGCAGAAAGCTGCGGCGATGGTGCCGGTCAAGGCATCGCCGGTGCCGGCCGAACCCATGCCGCTATTGCCGGAAAGGTTGATGAAGACCTGGCCCTCAGGGGTTCCAATAAGGGTATGGGGGCCTTTAAGGACGATAACCACTTGAAGTTTGGCTGCCGTCTGTCGCAACACGCGGATTTTGTCCTGTTCGATTTCGGCAATGCTGTAACCGGTCAGACGGGCCATTTCACCGAGATGGGGAGTGAGCACTGTCGGTGCCGACCTCTGTTCTAGAATCTGAGGTTCAGCGCACAGGGCGGTTAAGCCGTCACCATCGAGCAATAGCGGTTGATCCAGGCTCTTTGTCAATTCCCGAACCAGTTGTTGACTCTCAGAATCGAGGGACAGGCCGGGGCCAATAACCACGAAATTCTGGCTGGCGGCAAGTTCCAGCAGGGCATCCCGGTTTTTCAGGGCGATACTGCCGGAAGGGGTGGTCTGTTGGGGAACAAAGACAACCTCGCCTGCCTGCATGGACAAAAAGGGTACGATGGTTTCGGGTGCCGCGAGTCGGCTGTAGCCACCGCCAGCCTTGAGAAAGGACAGGGCAGCAAAGCGCGGAGCGCCTAAGTAGCCGGCGGCACCGGCGATGAACAGCGCCTGGCCAAAGCTGCCCTTGTGACCGGTAACCTCTCGGGTTGGCAGTGGCGGGGGGCTGTTGACCGCCACCTGCAGTTGTTTGTCCACGGTCAGGGCTAGAGGAAAGGAAATATGGCTGATATGTAGGGTGCCGCACCGGGCAAAGCCCGGGTAGAGCAGGTTGCCGATTTTAGGCAGGCCGAAAGTTACCGTGGCTGTGGCCTGAACCGCTATCCCTAGTGCCTGGCCGGTGTTTCCCGCCACACCAGAGGGGATGTCGAGACTCAAAACCGGCTTTCCGCTGTTGTTGATCAACTCGATAACCTGACCCTGCAAGCCACTGATCTCGCGGCTCAGGCCGGTGCCATAAATGGCGTCGACAACCGTATCGCAGCGGGCCAATTCATCAGCCAGAGTATTGCTGTCGACGAGTTGCTCCATGTTCAGGGGCAGGTGGCGAACGATATCGAGATTAAGCTTCGCCGCGCCGCTGAAGCGGCTTGGGTCGCCAAGCAGATAGATTCTGACCTCAGCGGCTAGAGAGTGAAGCTTGCGGGCCAGTACCAGCCCATCGCCACCGTTGTTGCCAAGACCGCAAAAGATCAGCACCCGCCGTCCAACGACGGGTGCCATGCTCTGAAGAACTGTACAGGCTGCTTGGCCGGCGTTTTCCATCAATAGTTCTTCAGCAATACCATATTGCTCTATCGCGGCACAGTCCATGGCGCGCATCTGGCTGACGGTGCTGACGTTCATCGATTAGTCCTCCAAAAGGAACGGGGCTTAGCGCTTGACCGGCAGAGCGATAACTCGGTTGCGACCGGTTTCCTTGGCTCGGTAGAGTGCTTGATCGGCAGCTTCCATCAATGATTCGGGAGATCCTCCATGGGCCGGGACCGCGGTGGCTATGCCGATAGTGAAGCGCACGCAGGAATCGGTCAAAGAGCCGGAATGAGGGATTTCCAGGGCAGCGATGGCTTGCTGAATGCTGGTCGCTACCCGTTTGGCCCCGGTGTGATCTGTGCCGGGCAGCAGGATGATGAATTCCTCGCCGCCGTAGCGGGCCACCAAGTCGGTAGTACGCTGTAGCGAGGCCTGAAGGGCGTGGGCTATTTCCTGTAGACAGTGGTCGCCGGCTTGATGGCCGTAGGTGGCGTTGAACTGCTTGAGGTGATCGACATCGCACATGATGATCGAAACCGGAGATTGTTCCCGTAACATCTGTTTCCAGCAAAAATTCAGGTACTCATTGAATTTGCGATAATTGGGAATGCCGGTTAAGCCATCGACCAGAGAAAGCTCCTGCAACTTTTGGTTGACCACCCGTAATGCTCCTTCAGCTTTGGACCGTTCTTCAATTTCTTCGCAAAAGGCCTGATTGAGACGCTCCAGTTCAATGGTACGCTCCTTTACCCGTTGATCTAGTACCTCGATGTCCTGACGGCTTTTTTCGGCCAGAGCTTGATTGTCGCGAAAGGTTTTTTCGATATTTTCGAACCAGGGCCGCCACTTGGAGGGGATGCGGGCGTCGATGAACGGGGTTTTCCGCCGGTTGAGGGCGTTAATAAAATGAAGCATCTGTTCCGAAGGCCAGACGATGTGTTGGTGATTGAGAAAGGCCATGGTGCAGATCATGCCAAGCAGTACCAGCAGGGCGGTCAACGGGCCGCCGCCGAGTTGGGCTACAAAGGCTTTAGCCTGGGAAGGCCTTTGCTGAAAAAAGAGCACCTGCCAGGGAGCGTTTTGCAGAGGGGCATGCAATACCGACCAGGAACCGAGTTGAGTCAACTGCCAGGCCGGCAGTGATTCCAAATTAGCCGCTGTCTCTTGCAAGTCACCCGGTAAGGCATCTTGCAGAGTGGGGATCGTTGAGTTGTCGGTACTGATGAGGGTCGGATGGGCCAGCAGTTGGCGGTCGCTGTTGATCAACAGCAGAGAACCATTTGCCGTGTCGAAGTCCCGCATCAATGAGCTTAAGAACTCTATAGTCAGGTCGATGGCCACAGTGCCCATAAAGTGTTGGCCTTCGTAGACGGGAGCCGAACAGGTGGTCATCAGGCCTTTACCATACACATCGAGATAGGCTCGGGTCCAGAAGGTTTGCCGCTCAGGATTGGGCGATGGCAGGCTGCGGCGGAAAAACTCATGTTCTTTCAGTTGCGGGCTGTAGCGAAACTCGGAAGCAGGAGCCCAAGGATAAATATTGATGAAATCGTTTTTTGAGAGGTAATAAACCCACGATAGATCGGATAAGTTTTCTGCAATGGCGCGAAATCGGTGATTGAGATTGAGAGCCATATACAGCTCCCGGTAGAATTCAGGACTGCGCCGCTGAATACTGCCATTGCCGGTTAGGTTGCCTACCATCTCCTCGGTGAGTGGCGGTTGGTAGTCATCCAGGTGGAAAAAGTCGCCGTCGGCGTTGTCGCGCAGTGCGTCAAAGGCCAGCGGGATTATCGGGATAGGGTTCAGGGCCCGATCGGTCAGGTCGGATTCGGCGCTGAGTTGTAGAGTGCGTACCTGGCTGCGGATATTACCAAGCAAACCGTCGATGGATTTGACCCGTTCACGAAAATGGTTCTGCAGGATTTGTTGTTCTGTGTTGTTGTGCAAGCGGTAGTTCAGCACCAACAGAAAGCAAAAGGCCAGAAAGATGGTGAACAATAAAGCCAGCATCCGCAGGCTGTGCCGTGTATGGAAAGGAACCAGCGCGAGTTTTTTTTCAGTGGTGTTGTCCACGGTAATAATCGCCTGTTGCTGAGGAGAAGCTTGATAACTTCAAGGTGTCGAATAAACGATAATATTAGAGCTTTCACGGAAAAAGCAAACTATTTTGCCACGATTTGGCGGCTATTAGGGGATTAGCAAGAGGGTGGTGCAGTCGGTGCTGGGCCGGCTTCTGTCAGCACCATTTGGGTGATTTCCTGTAGCTGGGAAATCACCCCAAAAGCATCGCCAAATGTGTTGTTAGGGGCCAGTCGGTTGGGCATGACCACACAACGTAGACCGGCTTGCCGGGCAGCTTCAAAGCCACGGCGGGTATCTTCAATCACCAGACATTCCCCGGCTTGTAGCCCGCTGATTTTTAGCGCTTTAAGATAGGCCTCTGGGTTGGGTTTGCTATATTGGTAGTCTTCGCGGGTCAAAATAAAATCAAAGAATCCCAATAGGTCATTTTCTCGATGAATTAGATCAAAATGATCCCGTCGTGAGCTCGTTACAATGGCCATGCTGACCTTGCCATGCAAAGCGGCCAGTGTCTCTGCCGCGCCTTCCATGGGGTTTGCACCGTTTTGCAGCAGTTCAGCGTAGCGTTGGTTTATATACTGTTGCAGCGTAGCGATGGTGTCGTCGCGGATACCTTGCTCAGTGGCGAGGCAGAGGGAACTTTTGCCCAAGCCCAAACTTATATGGGCAAATTGTGCCAGGGTCAGTTCGATGCCGACTTGGCGCAAGGCATCGCGGTTGGCTTCAAAATAGAGGTGTTCGGTGTCAACCAACACGCCGTCGTTATCCCAGAAAATCGCTTTGATCATGACATTACCCTGCAATGAATGGTTGATAAATAGTTCTGCATTATGGCATGAACAGATGGGAGATAATAGTCCTTGCCTTATCGTCATTTGACCCTGACATGTTAATGGTTTCTTGAGGAAACCTGGTTCTTGAATGCCGATGAGTATTACTAGGGCCACGGAAGACATTATGGTTCGCCAATTGATTTACGTTCCCAAAGAGGATAAGGTGGAATCAGTGGTTTGTCATCTGATCGAAGAACTGAATAGGCTTGGTTCTCTCGGACATTATCCTCTTTAGTTTGGAGTTTTTTTCACTAGGACCGATGACATCGCCACGGCAGCAGGATGGAAATAATCATCTGCGGGCCGGCTCAACAGCGGCCCGCCATCGATATCAATAAGGAGATTCGTACCTATGACAAAGCCGTGGGTGCTCATTGTTACGGCAGTCGCCTTGGCCGCAGTGGTGGCGATTTTCGCTCTGTCCAATCCTGGTCCGCGGGTCGCAAGGGCGGCGCACCCCCACGCGGCAAGGATCACCGTTGCGGCACTCAGAACCGCGATCGTAGAGGCACCC
>JAIOSZ010000195.1 GCA_021107335.1 Desulfuromonadaceae bacterium
CGGGCATCTTCCTCCGTTACCAGCAGGTCCACGATCTGCAGTTCGTCCACATCCTGGCAGAGCAGGCCAGCTACGCCGACTATCTGATCCTGCTCGGTTTCGCCCTCAACGCCGCCGTACCGCCGTTGCACGCCTGGATGGCGGACGCCTATCCTGAAGGGACAGTGACCGGCGCGGTATTTCTCTGTGCCTTCACCTCCAAGACCGCGGTTTATGCCCTGGCCCGTGCCTTTGCCGGCTTCGAGATCCTCGCCGTGATCGGCGCGGTCATGGCCCTCTACGGGGTCTGCTACGTGGTGGTGGAGAACGACAGTCGCCGGGTGCTCGCTTACCACATCATCAGCCAGGTCGGCTACATGGTGTGTGCTATCGGCATCGGCACCGCGCTGGCGATCAACGCCGCCTGCGCCCACGCCTACACCAACGTCATCTACAAGGGGCTGCTGTTCATGGGGGTCGGTTCGGTGCTACAGATGACCGGCCGCTCGAAGCTCAGTGAATTGGGCGGCCTCTATCGCTGCATGCCACTGACGCTGATCTTTACCGTGATCGGCGGCATCGCCATTTCTGGTTTTCCCCTGACCAGCGGCTTCGCCAGCAAAACCATGGTGGTCGCCGCCGCTGGCGAAAGTCACCACAGCGTCCTCATGCTGTTGCTGCTGGCAGCTGCCGTGGGAACCTTTCTCTCCGTCGGCATCAAGCTCCCCTACTGCATCTGGTACCGCAGGGACGCGGGCATCGAAGCCAAAGACCCGCCGTGGAACATGCTGGCCGGCATGGCCATCGCCGCCTTTTTGTGCATCTTTATCGGTATCTACCCGGAGTGGCTCTATCGCATACTGCCCTTTGCCACGGATTTCAGGCCCTACACCGCCCCCCGTATCTCCGAGACCCTGCAGATACTCGGTTTCACCGGCCTCGGCTTCTATTTGCTAGCGAAAAAACTCGGGCCGGAGGCAGTTATCAACCTGGATACGGACTGGTTGTACCGTAAGGGGACGGCCCAGTTCATGGGTCTGGCCCGAGGGCCGGTCAATGCCTGCAACGAGATCGTCGGCAACCTCTACAAAAGCGCAGGCCTGCGCTTCACCACGGCGGCGGCACGGCAGTGCTCACGCTTCGACCGAAGGGGTGTCGACAGTGTGGTCGACGGCGGCGCCCACAAGGTACTGGAACAGGGGGACAGGCTCAGGCGACACATCACCGGCCGTCTGCAGCAATACATCGGCGCCTCGCTGGCCGCGCTGTTTATCCTGTTGGCGCTGGTTTTATGGTGGTGAGGTGTTAGGGAACAGAGCTTGATTTTTCGCAATCGCAATCGCTTTCGAAATCGGGTTCGACCCTTAAGGTTCTGATTCAAAAGACGATACCGATTTCGATCCCGATTTCGACTTTAAAGGCGGGTAAAGAAACCCATGGACAACTATCTCATCCTAAACACTTTTGACTACCCGATCCTGTCGCTGCTCCTGATCCTGCCGGTGGCCGGCGCCGTGGGTTGCCTGTTTCTGCGCAACGAGCGGGCGCTGAAGTTCTGGGGGCTGGCCGTAACCCTGGCGACGGCGATCTTCTCCTGTCAGCTGTTCAGCAACTTCAACCCGGCGACATCCAAATACCAGTTCGCCGAACTGCACAACTGGTTTCCGGCCCTGAACCTCGACTACGTGGTGGGGGTGGACGGCATCAGCGTTCTGCTGGTCCTGCTCACCACCTTCATCATGCCCCTGTGCATCCTCTGCTCCTGGCGGCATATCGACGGCCGGCTCAGGGAATTCCTGATCGTGCTGCTGTTGATGGAGACGGCCATGATCGGGGTCTTCGTCAGTCTCAACACGGTGTTGTTCTATATATTCTGGGAGGGGATGCTGATCCCCATGTACTTGCTCATCGCGGTCTGGGGAGGGCCGCGCCGGGACTATGCCTCCATCAAGTTTTTCCTCTACACCTTTACCGGCAGCATCTTTCTGCTGGTGGCGATCATCGCCCTCTACGTGACCACCGGCACCTTCTTCATCCCGGCGCTCATGGAGCCGAACTACCCGTTCCCGTTCCAGATGTGGATCTTTCTCGCCTGTGCCCTCTCCTTCGCCGTCAAGCTCCCGGTCTATCCGCTCCATACCTGGTTGCCGGCTGCCCACGTCGAAGCGCCAGCGGCGGGCAGCGTGATCCTGGCCAGCATCCTGCTAAAGATGGGGGGCTATGGCTTTCTGCGACTCTGTCTGCCGATAGCACCGGCCGCCACCCTGGCCTGCATGCCCTATCTGATCGGCATCGCCCTGGTCTCCATCGTCATCGGCGGCTACCTCGCCCTCGGCCAGTCCGACATCAAGAAGCTGATCGCCTATTCCAGCGTCGGCCACATGGGGTTCGTCACCCTCGGCATCTTTCTGCTCAGTGAACAAGGCCTGAAGGGCGCCCTGTTGCAGATGATCAACCATGGCATCACCACGGGCGCCCTGTTCATCTGCGTCGGGATCATCTACGAGCGGACTCACAGCCGCGAGATCGACCACAATGCGGCCCTGGCCATGAAAATGCCGCGCTACGTCACCTTTCTCGGTCTCTTCTGCCTGGCTTCCTTCGGTTTTCCGGGGACCAACGGCTTCGTCAGTGAATTTCTGGTGCTGATCGCCACTTTCGCAAAATATCCGTTAGCTGGGGCCGCCGCTATCCTTGGGGCGGTCCTGGCGGCGGCCTATATGCTGAGGCTGTTGCAGAAGATGATCTGGGGCAGGTCGGACGGCCATGGCCTGCCGGAGCAGGACCGGGACGGGCAGAGAACCCTGTGGGACCTTGACCTGCGCGAGATGGTCACCCTCGGATGTCTGGCTGCCTTGGTGCTCTGGCTCGGTCTTTACCCGCGCCCGCTGCTCACCGTCATGGACCGTAGCATCGTCCATCTGCTCGAACAGGTGGAGGCGAGGACTGCGGTCATAGAGGCTTCCGCAGTAAAATTCGTCGAGGCACCACGAACCGTAAATCCCGGACTTTAACCTTATGAAACCTTGCGGAAAGAACCCGTCATGCAGATAATGCCGTTGCTCCCCGAACTGAGCCTGTGTCTGATGACCCTGGTGCTGTTTTTCTGTACCATCGGCCCCTGCCGGCCCGCTGTTCTGCGGGGCCTGGTCACCGGTCTGTCCTTGCTCTGCCTGCTGGCCGCCGTCGCCGCCGTCGGCGCAGGAGGAAGTCTGTTCTTCGACACCTATCGTGTGGACCTGTTTTCCCAGCTGTTCAAGGTCATGCTCACCCTCGGTCTGTTCCTCGCCGTTCGCTGCGGCCCGGAGCTGCGGGGCATCGCGGTCAAGCTGCGCCCCGAATACTGCCTGTTCCTCGCCATCGCCACCTTGGGCATGGTGCTTCTCAGCAGCGCCTATGAGCTGCTGACCATTCTCATGAGCCTAGAGATCGCCGCCTTCGCCCTGTTCGTGATCATCCCCTTCCGCCACCTGACCGGGCAGCGGGTACACATGGAAGCGGCCATCAAGTATCTGCTGTTCGGGGCCACGGCCAGCGGAATATTACTCTACGGCATGAGCTACCTGTTCGGGTTCGGTCGTTCGACCCATCTCGGCGAACTCGCCCTTAGTCTGCCGCAGCTACTCGGCAGCGAACGCCTGGCCCTGGTCGGCCTGGTCATGTTGTTGTGCGGCTTCTTCTACAAGCTCGCCCTGTTCCCGATGCATTTTCTGACCCCGGACCTCTATGAAGGATCGGCCAACGAGACGGCCGCCTTTATCGCCACCCTGCCGAAGGTCGCCGTGGTCGCCGTCATCATCCGCCTGGTGAGCCTGGCGGGCCCCGAAGCTGGCCGCCTGACCTGGATCCTGGCGGTCTTTGCCGTACTGTCCATGACCGTTGGCAACCTCTGTGCCCTGGCGCAGAAGGATCTGAAGCGCCTGCTGGCCTATTCCAGCATCGCCCATGCCGGCTATGTAATGATCGGCGTACTCTCCGTCAATCAGCTCGGCCTGGTGGCGGCGATCTACTACATGTTCGGCTATCTGCTGATGAACCTGGCCTGCTTTTTCGTCATCTACCAGCTCGCCCCCGGCGGCGAAAACCTCACTTTCGAGCATCTGCGTGGACTCCACCGCCGGTCCCCGATCCTCGCCGCCACCCTCGCCGCAGGCGCCATCGGCCTGACCGGCATCCCGCCGACCATCGGTTTTACCGGCAAATTCCTGGTCTTTACCGCCGCACTGCAACGAGAATTTTACGGCCTGGTCATCCTGGCGGTCATCAACTCGGCGCTCTCCGCCTTCTACTACCTGAAGATAGTCAGAGCCGCCTATAAACCGGTGACGACTGACGAGGCCAGGGTCGTACTCGCCCCTGCCGAGACCCTGCTGGGGTTATTTTTTCTCGGCGCCATCATTCTCTGCGGCGTTCTGCCCCAGGGGTTCATCGCCCTGGCCAAGGAAGCGGTAGCCGGGCTGCCCTGAGCATAGTTGTTCACTTGCCGAATGTCCCGCTCAGCCAATTTAAAGCCTGGCGCCAAACCGCCGCAGCCCCGACAAATTGAAGCTGACAATAGCAGCGGCGATGCAGAGCATGCCGAGCACAGGCCACAGGCTCGGCCCCTCTTCCGGCAGCAGCAGCCAGCTGAAAAGTGCACCGCAGACCGGAATCAGAAACTTCCACAAATTGAGTTCTGAAACCCGCACTCCCGGCCTCCGTAGCAAAACAAACCAGATGGAAAAAGCCGCCGCCGACAGAAAGGCCAACCAGCCGAGAGCCGCATAATAGCTCCAGGGAAGAGGCTGTGACGGCTGAACTTCTAGTAGCAAGGACAGCAACAACAATCCCAAACCACCGATAAAGAGTTGTGCCGAATTGAGAAACACAGGGTCGAGTTCGGCTTTGTGCCGCGCCACCAGAATATTGCCCAAAGCTCCTGCCACATTGGCCAGCAGCAGAACGCCGATGCCGACCACTTC
>JAIOSZ010000047.1 GCA_021107335.1 Desulfuromonadaceae bacterium
GCCTTGGAAAACACCGGCACCGTCCCTGTGTATAGAGGAGACGACCTACAGCCTGCCGCTGGGCGAGCAAGCGCCGGCAGATCTGGCGGAGCGCATCGCCCACTTTTTGGCTGCGGAAGAGGTGTATGCGACACGGTTGAAGAAAGGCCGGGAACAGCAGGTTGAGGTGAGGGCCTGGGTGGCCGACCTGCAATGGCGGGACGGTGTTCTGCTGTTGAAGCTGAGCAAGGGTAGTCCGACCTTGCTGGCCGGCTATCTGCTCGATCTGGCGCCGGATAAGACGGGCGTGCTTGGTCTGCGCAAGACGGAGGTGCGGCTTTCCGCGCCCCTTTCAGAATGAATTTTATCGGTTAGTATTCCTATAGCTTCACGCATCAGGAGAACAAAGATTATGACCAAAGAACTGGTCATCAATACCACTTCCCACGAAACACGGGTGGCGCTGCTGGAGAACGGCCACATTGCTGAACTCTATATCGAGCGCATTCGTGAGCGGGGTATCGTTGGTAATATCTACAAGGGCAAAGTGCTGCGGGTGTTGCCCGGCATGCAGGCCGCTTTTGTCGATATCGGTTTGGAAAAGGCCGCCTTTCTCTATGTTGCGGATGTCCTCGATGAAGTTCAGGGGGTTGAGCGCTATATTAACGAGGGTAGCACCCTGGCTGAAGGCGGTAAGGAAGAAGCGCCGATACTGCCGCCTATTCAGGATCTGCTGAAGGAAGGACAGGAGGTGTTGGTGCAGGTTTCCAAGGAGCCTATCGGCACCAAGGGAGCACGTATCACGGCCCATGTCTCTCTGCCGGGTCGGCATTTAGTCTATATGCCCACCGTCGATCATGTCGGGATTTCGCGACGTATCGAAAGTGAAGACGAGAAAGAGCGCCTGCGCACAATGGTTGAGGCCATTCGCCCGGAAGGGGCTGGCTTTATCGTTCGCACCGTTTCCGAAGGCAAGAGCGAGGAAGAGTTGCGCTCTGACATGGAGTTTTTGTCCGGGCTGTGGGAAGACATCTGTGGTCTGCAACGAGGGACTCCTGCCCCCTGTCTGATCTATTCGGATCTTGATGTGATCAGCAAGGTGTTGCGGGACATTCTTACCGAGGACGTGCGACGCATTGTGGTCGATTCCAAGCAGGAATACGGCAAGATTGTGCAGTTTATCGAGACCTTCATGCCCAGCCTTGAGTACAGTATCGAGCTCTACCAGGGCCAGGAGCCGGTGTACGAATCCTTTGGTCTTGAAACGGAAATCGCCCGGGCTCTTGGCACCCGGGTGTGGCTGAAAAGCGGCGGTTACATCATTATCGAGCAAACCGAAGCCCTGACCGCCATCGACGTCAATACCGGCCGCTTTGTTGGTAAGCGTAACCTTGAAGATACCATCCTTAAGACCAACCTCGAGGCGGTGCGGGAGGTTGCCTTTCAGTTGCGGCTGCGTAATCTTGGCGGCCTGATTATCGTCGATTTTATCGACATGGAAAAAGAGGCCCACCGGGAGAAAGTTTACCTGGCGCTGGAAGAGGCGCTGCGTCCCGACCGGGCCAAGACCAACATTCTTAAGATCTCCGAGTTGGGCTTGGTGGAGATGACGCGCAAGCGGGTACGGGAGAACCTGACCCGAACTCTCTGTGAGCCGTGTCCCTATTGCGAGGGCAAGGGCTATGTCAAGAGTCGTCCCACCATGGTGTATGAGGTCTTTCGCCAGTTGCGACGTGATATTGGCAGTCTGCCGGGCAAGCAGGTGACCCTGCTGGTGCATCCCGACCTCGCCTCTATGATCTGTGACGAGGAGCGCTGCGAAATCGACGATCTGGAGACCCGCTTCGGCAAGCAGGTGGCCATCACCGCTCGCTTCGATTATCATCGCGAGCAGTTTGATATCGTCGCCAGTTAGTGGTTAGCCGGAAACGGTTCTTTCTTCCGTGGCGGCGTTAATCTGCGGGTTTGCGTGTGTGGCGTACCGATGTGCGCCTCTGTGCAACCCCTTGTTTCTATACTAAAAACCTATAAAAATTCGTGGCTGAAAATAGCCTTGTGTCTGAATCGGCATCCGGAGTTTTTGCTTGACAGGGGTGCAGGTCGGGGCTATATTGCCTGTTCTGTAAAAATAACAATATATGAGAGCGAGGTGAAACAATATGTATGCGGTGATCAAGACCGGGGGAAAACAATACAAAGTATCCGAAGGTGATCTGCTCAAGATCGAGAAGATTGATGGTGCAGTGGGTGACACTGTAGCGATGAGCGAGGTTCTCATGGTCGGCGGAGAAGAGGTTCAAATCGGAACACCTCTATTGCCAAAAGCGACAGTCACTGCGCGCATTGTGGAGCAAGGCAAGGACAAGAAAGTCCTGGTATTCCACCACAAGCGTCGTAAAGGCTATCGCAAGACCTATGGACACCGTCAGCCTCTCACCCGCCTTTTAATTACGGGCATTCAGGCTTAAGGAGGATTACCGATGGCTCATAAAAAAGCCGGTGGCAGTTCAAGAAATGGCCGCGATAGCGCGGGCAAACGCCTTGGCGTGAAGCGCTACGGCGGTCAAGTAGTAACAGCTGGATCGATTCTGGTGCGGCAGCGTGGCACCACTATTCATCCTGGCAACAATGTCGGTTGCGGTAAGGACTACACTCTGTT
This sequence comes from Desulfuromonadaceae bacterium, assembly GCA_021107335.1. Taxonomy (GTDB): domain Bacteria; phylum Desulfobacterota; class Desulfuromonadia; order Desulfuromonadales; family Syntrophotaleaceae; genus Syntrophotalea_A. Next base: position 2,639 of record JAIOSZ010000047.1, read on the forward strand.
CGCTTTGGTGGACGGCGTAGTTACCTTTGAACGCAAGGGTAAGGACAAAAAGAAGGTCAGCGTGTACGCGGCCTGATACAGCCCAGCGACTTTGGATTCATGAGAAGAGCCCGATGTTCCTGAATGAACTTCGGGCTTTTTTCGTCGTTCGTCGCCCGATTTTCTCTTGCTCTGAAGACTGTAGAGTCCTCAGACCCAGAGAGCAGCTAATCAAACCTTTCAAAGCAGAAACCGGTTCTGGACCGATTCCCCATTATGCAGTTTATCGATGAAGTAAAAATCCATGTTACTGCCGGAGACGGCGGCCGTGGCTGTTTGTCCTTTCGGCGGGAGAAGTTTGTCGCTATGGGTGGCCCGGACGGTGGCGATGGCGGCGACGGCGGCGATGTCATCTTTGAGGTCGACGAGGGTTTAGGCACCTTGCTTGATTTGCGCTACAAGGTCCGCTACAAAGCCAAGAGGGGCAGCCATGGCATGGGTGCGAACCGTCATGGCAAAAATGGCGAGGATCTTTTGATCCTTGTGCCGCCAGGCGTGTTGGTCTACGACCAGGAAAGTGGCGAAGTGTTGGCCGACCTCAAGGACCGAGGGCAGCGCTTTGTGGCCGTCAAGGGCGGTCAGGGGGGGCGAGGCAATGCCCGCTTTAAGACCAGTACTAACCGGGCGCCCCGTCATGTACAGCCGGGTCTGCCTGGTGACGAGATTTGGCTGCGTCTGGAGCTTAAACTACTGGCTGATGTCGGCCTGGTGGGTATGCCAAACGCCGGTAAATCAACCCTGATTTCAGCTATATCCGCCGCTCGGCCCAAGATCGCCGACTATCCTTTCACCACCCTGGTTCCCAACCTCGGCGTGGTGGGGTACGGTGGATATCAAAGCTTTGTAGTAGCGGATATCCCTGGCCTCATCGAGGGGGCCAGCGAAGGCCTCGGTCTGGGTACCCGATTTTTGCGCCATATTGAACGTACCGATCTGTTTTTGCATATGGTCGATCTCACTGATCTGCAGGAGGGGGATCCGGTGGACCGCTTCGATACCATTAATCGGGAACTGGAGCGGC
>JAIOSZ010000278.1 GCA_021107335.1 Desulfuromonadaceae bacterium
GCCCGGCTGCTGCGTCTGGTTACGGCGGCCAGGTCGTCCTTATCCTTGATGATGCGTGGGGTGATAAAGATCAGCAGGTTGATTTTACTCTCGGTCTTGCTGGTGTGCTTGAAGAGCCAACCGAGACCGGGGATATCGCCGAGCAATGGTACTTTGCTCACGATATCCTGAACATCGCTGCGGATCAGGCCGCCGAGGACCACGGTCTGACCATCTTCGGCCAGTACCGTGTTGCGCAACAGCCGTTTGGTCAAGGTCGGTCCGATCGAATTGACATCGCCGATCTGAGTCTGGGCGATGCCGGTGATTTCTTGAAAGACGTTGAGTCGCACCAGGTTCCCTTCGGTGATCTGCGGGGTGAAACGCAGGGTCAGGGCGACGTCCTGACGCTCCACCGAAACACTTTGGGCTAGCCCATCGTTGCCAGTGTCGGTCAGCCGCTCGGTGATGATCGGCACGTTGGCGCCGACGATGATCTCCGCCTCTTCGTTGTCCGAGGTCAGCAGGCGCGGCGCCGAAAGGATGTTGACGTCGCTGTTGGTCTTCGACGCGTCGATGAGGGCGGAGAAAGCCGGTATGGTGATGTCAGCGCCATCCGCGCCTGTTACAGTGATCGGGTTGAACAGGCCGCCGAGCAGGATACCATCGATGGCTTTGCCGAGCAGGCTGGGGATGCTGCTGTCATCGGTGGCGGTGAAATCACTCAAGGACGCTGGGCCGAGGCCCTGGTTGCTGCTGATGTTTACGACCCCGTCGCCCACTTTAAAGGCTCCCTGTAAAGAGGCACCGAGTTGTTTGGTCGCATCCATCGACAGTTCCAGGATCAGGGTCTCGACATAGACCTGTTTACGCTTGATGTCGAGTTGGGCGATGATCTCCCGCACCTGTTCGTAGTCCTCCGGGCTGCCGTTGATGATCAGGGCGTTGGTCGGCTTGTCGGCGGTGATGCTGAGGTTTTCACTCAAAGAGGTGGAACCCGCCCGGCTGCCACTGTTTCGCATCACCCCTTTTTTGCCGGCAACGATGCTGGTGAGCGTTTCTGCCAGCTTTTCAGCATCGGCGTTCTCCAGATAGTAGACATTAATGGGCGAGCGGTCCTGGATCGGTTTCTGGTCCAGACGGCTGACCAAATGACGAACGGTCTGCAGATCTTCTTCGCTGGCCATCACCAGCAACGAATTGGTGCGCGGATAGGGCAGCACACGGCTGGTGGCTCCCTGCTCGGCGGGCTTGCCGTTGCTCCTTTTGGATGCCTTGGGTCCGGTTTGGCTGAGGACCGTTGAACAGATTTCGGCGATCTCTTTGGCGTTGGCGAATTCTAGAGTAATGACTTCTAGGCGATCGACGGAGCTGGGTACATCCAGACGCCGGATAATCTTAACCAGGCGCTCGATGTTGGCGGCGCTGTCGGTGATGATCAGGGTGTTGGCCGGTGAATAGGCAACGATATTGCCGGTTTTGGGGACCAGCGGTGCCAGCACGCGGCCGGCCATGGTTTCCGCGTCGATATGTTGTAGCCGCACCAGGCGGGTGACGAACTGTTCGCCGCTTGTCTTTCGGCCATCGGCCAGCAGCGGCAGGTTCGTTTCTTTGGCACCTTTGTTGCGGATGATCTTATGGACCTTGCCCGAAGGGATAACCGTGAAGCCTTTGAGGCTAAGTACCGTCAAAAAGAGTTGATAGGCTTCGTCTCGGGACATGCGTTCCGGAGTGATGACCGTGACCTTGCCTTTGACGGTGTCGTCGTAGACAAAGTTGCGACCGGTCAATTCGCTGATGGTTTTAATCAGGTCGGTCAGCTCGATATCGGTGAAATCGAGAGACACACCACCGTCTGTTGCTGGTTGGGCGGTTTCTGTCGTATTTCGGGTCGCAGCGGTCCGCCGGTCGGTTGTTGCTTCCGGGGGTAGGACAAAGGGGTCTTTTTGAGCCGCATTATCGATAGGTGGAGCTTCGCTTGCTGCCTGCTCGACTGTGCTCCAGAGGATTTCGAGGCTTTGGCCAGTGGAAACGACGGTATGCTCCGGAACGGTGTGTGTGGCGTCGAAGACAAAGCGGGTTTTGTCCGGGTAAATACCGACCCGCATCTGGCGAAAGGTATTTTGTATGGGGAAATCCCGCTCATCAAAAGCGGGCTCGACATCGTAGATGTCGACCACCAGCCGTGGTGGGCTGGGCAAGACGAAATGACGGTACTTGACGATCTGGCCGTCGGTGGTCAAGGTGGCGCTATTCGGGCCAACCTGGGCTTTTTCGACCAGGGTAGCGGCCGGCCCCTCGGTTGCTGGCAACTCTTCGGCGCAGAGCGTCAGCGGTGGTAGTATCACCAGACTGATCAGCATTGCTGCCAGTAGCGGGAACAAGCCGTGATGCAGTTGGGGGCGGTGAGTTTTTGGCCTCAATGATGGACACAACATTTCATCGGGCTCCTTCCCGTTGTGGGAAATGAAGTTTATATAAACTGTAACCGGAAAAACCCGGGTCGGATAGTCTGTATTAGTCAACTTCATAAGTGTAGGAGAGGGGTTTCCCTCTGCGCAGCAGGTTGACGGAGACCTTTTTAGCTTCCCGTAATTGCTGGAACACCTGTAATGCTTTTTCCGGACTATCCAAAGGAACGCCGTTAACCTCTTTGATTAGATCGCCCCGCTTGATGCCGAGCTTTGCTACAAGCGAATTGGAGCGGACCATGCGGACCAGAAATCCCTGGGTCACGCCGCCGACAATTTTTGGTTCCAAACGCGCTGATTTGAGCAGCTGATTAAGGTCGGCCCGGGCCCTTTCTATTTCGTTGCGACTGATTATCCAACGGTTTTCGCCCGCGGGACGAATACCTTGAGTGCTACCGGGCGTCGTTTGGGTGCCGATAGCTGGTGCCTCATCGCTGACTAGCAATTCTTGTTCGGAGCCATCGGACCAGCTGATCAGCACTCGCTGCCGGTCGATCTGTTTGATGCGCCCACCTCCTGGTAGTTCTTCGTCGAGATGCAGTAGGGCTGTTTCTTTTTCGATGGAAAGCAAGGCTGAGGATTGAGCTCCGGCAACCATAGTGCCTAACAGCACCAAGTTAGCGCTACGGGCGGTGGCCTCTGTCGAGCCGGCCAAGGCGGCCGCCTGCAATGACCCTGTTGCCGGCCCGCGGGAGTCGAAAATGTTACGTTGCAGGATCAATTCATAGGCGTTTAGAGGCTGGCTTGTCACCCTGGCCGCTGGCGGGGTGGTTTTTTCCCAAGCGCTGGCTAGGGGCTTAGCTAACCAGATATCGGTGCCAACCGTGGCCAAATGGCCAATGGCAGCGCCGAGCAGGACCGGTAGCAACAGATAGCAGATCCAAAAATATTTGTGTACATTGGCCAGCATGGCAAAGGTCAGGCACGATCAGGTGTCGGTTGGCCTGCGCAACCCTTTGGTTTGAAGGTTGTCAATAGCGTGATTGGTTTTGGCTCCATCAAAGTATACTTGCTAATCCAATCGCTTGAAGGACAAAATCGTAAAAAATGTCAAATTATAATACGTGCCGTTGAGTTTTTTCACTTACGAAACAGTAAATACGCGGTTAGTTAAAACCGATAGTCGAAGCTAAACAGTGCAGAATGGAGGCGCCGGCTCAGGTCGGTGCCAAAAGGGATTCAGTTCCCTGAGAAAAGGCAACTTGAGCTTCGCAGGTACTTTCCTCGATGGATAAAATCCTAAACATAAAATAGCCGCAAGGCATAAAAAACGATAATTCAGTTGTCGGATCCTTCAGTAAGCGAACAGCGGAAAACCGATTGCTCCTGTTCGATCTTGACGTTAGGTCTGTTCAATTAATAATCGCTATCTGGGTGGATTGTGAGATTTACCATTTTGTTGAATTACTTGCAAACAAAACCCTGGCTTGCACGTAACTCAAAGGGTCGAGAGGGGCCTGAAAAAAGAGTCCGGTGAGGACAAACAGTCTTTTCCTCTTCTTTAATGTGCAAAAAGAGATAGCGGTGTGCCTGCTTGGTATTTTGCTGTGGCTGTGGAATAATGCGCCCTACAATTTTTTATTTGCCGGAGGAATACATGACCGACCAGGCTCAGCGCCTTTATCTTATTGACGGCTCATCCTATATCTATCGAGCCTATTACGCTATCCGCCAGTTGTCCAATTTCAAGAGATTGGCGACCAATTCCATGCTCGGCCTTACCAATATGTTGCTTAACGTGGTGCGGTAGGTGCACGGCGGTTACTTGGGGATTGATTTTGGTGCCAAGGGTCCATTCTTTTGCAAAAGACTTTTTAGCGAGTAGAAGTCTAACC
>JAIOSZ010000251.1 GCA_021107335.1 Desulfuromonadaceae bacterium
CAACGCATCAATTAAGTTATCTTTTTTCGGAAAATGATGGTGGATACTGGCCTTGCGAATACCAACGGCATCACTAATGTGTTTATAGCTCATAGCGTTGAGTCCCACCCGTTGGATGAGATCTTCCGCCACATCGAGAATATGTCTTTTAGTATCTTTCATGGCATGAACCTACCAGTAGGTAGGCAGACATGTCAATTAAAATAAAATTTTAGGAATCAGGGCACCAGTACCGATGCTGCCTATCTCTATGGCATCCCGTTCCAGCGGTTGCGCTGTAGCGGACATGGGCTAAGGTAAGGTATAGTCTCCACTATTTAAAGGAGAACCATGGATTTTGCCCACCTAATCACTTATCGCCAGAGTATTCGCCGTTACAGCGACCGACTAGTCGAATCCGAAAAGCTGGACCGGCTCGTGGAGGCAGTGCGGCTGGCCCCTTCGGCTTGCAACGCTCAGCCCTGGACCCTGCTACTGGTTGACGAACCGAGCCTGCGTACCGAGGTAGCCAAGGCCACCTTCAGCAAAGCTCTCTCCTTTAACCGCTTTGCCTTGCAGGCGCCATTATTAGCAGTGCTTGTCCTCGAACCACCACCGCTGACGGTCCGGCTGGGCGCCCTGGTCAAGGGACGGGAATTCCCTCTGATCGATATCGGCATCGCTGCGGCGCAGCTCTGCCTACAGGCAGCGGAACTGGGACTCGGCAGTTGTATGCTGGGCTGGTTTGACGAGCGAAAGGTCAAGCGTCTGCTAAATATCCCCCATCGACGCCGCATCGGCCTGGTAATCACCCTCGGCTACGCCGCCCCGGACTATCCTGATCGAAGCAAACAGCGCAAACCGACGGCGGCCATGAGCGGCCGCAACGATTACCGCAACAAGGCCGGATAAACTTCATTGGCCGAGGCAAGCGACGAAAGGATGGGTGTGCTTCTCTTTGTGTTGCTTTTTCTAATGGTCTACGAACTGATGCACGCACTGGTTTTCTGGGGAATGTACCCCTTGCTGGCCAACCATCCCGTTTTGCCGAGTCTGGTCTGGTGTTGGATGGGGCTACTCTTCATCGCCTTCTGCCTGTTTGCCGCTATGGCGTGCTGGCACCTATTGGCCCTGATAACCAAGAAACTCTTACCCGACCTGCCTCTCCTGACCATTCACCGACCAGCCGGAGCGGCATTGGTGCTCCTGGTTACTCTCTGCACAGGCCTCTATGGGGTTTACGAAGCAACCGATCTGCGCATTGAAAAGATACAGCTGAACTCAGAAAAGCTACCCTTTGGGCGAGAACGGCTGCAACCTGACCTGCTAGTCGCTACCGGCGATATAGTCGACGCACAAATGGATCACCTTATCCCCCTGAGCGAGCTCTGGCATCGCATTGATCCTCCTCTGGGGAAATACGTTGTTACCGGTAACCACGAGTATTACGCTGGGCTCGACCAGTCCTTGGACTTTTTAAAGCGCAGCAGATTTACCGTACTTCGCAACGAAGGCATTACCGTAAAACAAACCGTCACACTGGTCGGGGTGAACGACCCAACGGGTGGGTAGCTTTCTCAGGAGGCACACCTGTTGGAAAAACATCGGCAGGAATACTTCACCGTATTGCTCAAACACAGGCCCCTTATCGACGAAAAAGCCGCCGACCTCTTTGACCTGCAGCTTTCCGGGCATGCCCATCGCGGCCAGACCTTCCCTTTTCATTTACTGACAGCCCTCAAATACCCCCACCAAAACGGGCTTTACCCACTGCCGGAAGGAGGTTGGCACCCGCCGTGGCACGGGCAGCTGGGGGCCGCCCATGCGCATTCTGGCACCGCCGGAAATCACTTTATTCGAAATTGTGAAACAGAAAAAAACGGGAAATATGCGTTGATGGCGTCGTAAAAAGTCGCCCTACGGCGTTGAGGCAGGTTCTAGAAAGGGTCGTCGGAGCCTACTTCAACAAGTAGAAGCAGGCTCTCGGTTCAGCTGAAGTTCAAAAAGTATAGAAAAATTCCGGCCAAGGAAATGAGTCCGAGAAAAATCAGCGAGAGGCGCCACTGGTCGGTCCGTCGCCGATTCCGTTTTGCGTTAATCACCAGTCCGACAACGCTGAGCAGCAAGCCCAGAACCATCAGCCACAAAATATTCCGGGCCAAATCCATGTCCCACTGCTGGTGCAGACGAATATCATAGACTCGCTCAAAGAACGTTTCAATCTTGGGTTTGGCATAATCGAGGATAAAAAAGGCGCTGACCAGCAAGAGCCAGCCGAGCAAAGCAAGATAACGTAGCGAGCGGCTCCACAGGTCGGGGCCTTTGCGACGGCATGCGGACATGGTGTCTCCTTCAGGATATTCGATATTGAGAAAGTGGCAACGACTCAGTGAGGCGAGAAATCACTCTCGACCAAATCAACTGTTGAATATGAACGGCGGGCCGCTGTCTTCAAGGGCAATAATACCGACGGGACAATCCTTGACGCTCTCACCACAACGGGTTCACTTATTATCGACCACAAGTTCGATCAATCGATTGCTCCTATGCTAATAAGCGACCCATTGCAACGCCGCTCCATAGATAGCATGACCGTACGCTATGAGCAAGCCGTTGAAAAGGGAGTTTTTTCATGACAAGAGCGATATTCCTATGGTTAAATACGGCCTTTAGGCCGTCGACCTTTTTGAGCCCCTGTGGCCAAGTACTGATAGAGGAGTGAATACCATGCTGAGTACATCCGACCTGCGTAAAGGTACCAAGTTAATGATCGACGGCGAACCACACGTCATCGCCCAGTTCGATTTTTCCAAACCTGGCAAGGGCCAAGCCCTTTATAAATGCAAATTGCGCAACATGATTACCGGCGCCCTTTTCGATCGTACCTACCGTTCCGGTGAAAGTTTCGAGCCTGCAGCCCTGCACGAATCAGACATGCAGTACCTCTACCAAGATGAGTCCGGTTACGTTTTCATGGACCAAAAGAGCTACGAGCAGACTACCCTGGCGGCAGAAGCTCTCGGCGACCAGAAATACTTTTTGGTTGACAACATGGAGGTCAAGATCCTGATGTTCGGCGAGCGCGGCATTGGCATCACTTTGCCCAATTTTGTCAACCTGCGGGTCTCTCAATCCGACCCCTGGGTCAAGGGCGACACCGCCGCTGGGAACAACAAACCGGCCACTGTAGAGAGCGGCTATACCCTGCAAGTGCCGTCCTTTGTTGAGCAAGGCTCTCTGATTCAGATCGACACCCGCACCGGCGAGTACGTCACCCGAGTCAAGGAATAAAAAAGCATGGAAGGCAATTGGGCGCTGACTAAAAAGCGCGCCCGGCTTGAACAAAGAGCCCGGATCGTGCAAATGATTCGGGCCTTTTTTATTGGCCGGGAATATCTGGAAGTCGAGACCCCCCAGCGGTTACCGGGCAACGCCCCTGAAGCCCATATCGATGCGATAACCAGCGATAACTCGTTTTTGCATACCAGCCCTGAACTGTGCATGAAACGGCTACTGGCTGCTGGCTACGGGAAATTGTTTCAGATCTGCCATTGCTGGCGGGATGGGGAACGGGGCAAGCGTCATCTACCAGAATTCACCATTCTCGAATGGTATGCGGCCGACTGCGACTACCGCCGGTTGATGGACGAATGCGAGATACTACTTCGAACCTTGGTAGCGCAGGAACATTTTACCTATCAAGGTGAAACCATCGACCTGAGCGGCCCCTTTGAACGGCTCACCGTAGCGGAGGCATTTGAACAGTATGCTACCCTCGGATTAGCCGAAGCCCTGGAGACGGCTCGCTTTGACGAACTGCTCACCCTGGAGGTCGAACCGCACCTCGGCCGAAGACGGCCAACCTTTCTTATCGAATACCCGTCTGAACTGGCAGCTCTTGCTCGCTGTCACCCCGAGAGGCCTCACGTAGCGGAACGCTTTGAACTCTATATAGCCGGGCTTGAATTGGCTAACGCCTTTTCTGAATTGACCGATCCCACAGAACAACGTCGGCGATTCGACGCTGATGAAGCCGAGCGCCGGGCAGCTGGCAAGCCCCCCTACCCTGTACCGGAAAAATTCCTTACTGAACTGGCCACCATGCCCGAAGCAGCTGGCATCGCTCTTGGCCTCGACCGACTGGTGATGCTCCTAACCGACGCCACCATCATCGATGAAGTGGTAGCCTTTTCTCCAGAGCTGCTGTAAACGCAAGCCTTGTTGACATAGACCACGGATCGCAAGATATCTTTTCACCACAATGATGGTGTAGAAATTTCGCCAATGAAGCCCCCTTAGACTTTTTCTCTGGGGGTTCACTTAACGTGTTGGCAGACATGAAATAAAAGAGCCACCCTTGTTCTGAGGAGAGTCTCTTTTCTGTACGCTAGTCTCTGACTCTAAGTTTTATGGTTTACTTAGCTTTGTTGCGGCCGGAAACGAGCCCCTTGCCCCCGTTTCTGGTGACTGATAAATCCTAGATAATCTGAGAATCAATTTGGGACAAGATATAAGATGGCCCAACCTATGGGAAAAAGGTTGGGCCGTTTTATATTCTGGTAATCGTATATTCTCGGACCACCGAATAGCCATAAGACTCGACAAACGGTTGAATAATCCCACCGATCGCCGCCAATAGCATCTCCGGCCAGGCACTGTATGCTATTGAAGCTAATCAGCTTTCCTTAAACTTTGTCATGAAGTGGTGTGCTGTATCCATCATCTCCGGTGACCCTGTAAAGAAGGGAACGCGTTGATGTAATTCAGTTGGTTTCAGGTCAAGAATTGGATTGTAACCATCGGTAGCTCGCGCACCAGCTTGCTCTGCTAAGAAGGCAATTGGATTGCATTCATATAGTAAGCGTAATTTACCTAATGGTGCCTGTGCCGTTTGAGGGTAAATATAGATCCCTCCTTTCACTAAGTTACGGTGGAAGTCAGCAACTAAGGAACCAATGTAACGAGAAGTATAGGGGCGGTTTGTTGATTCCTCTTCTTCTTGGCAATATTTTAGGTATTTTTTCACTCCTAATGGGAATTTGTTGTAATTACCTTCATTGATTGAATAAATCTTACCGGTTTTCGGGATTGTAAGAGATTCATGGGATAGGCAGAACACTCCAATCGATGGGTCATACGTGAAACCATGAACACCATTACCAGTAGTAAAAACAAGCATGGTTGAAGAACCATATATCACATAACCTGCTGCGACCTGTTTACGGCCTACTTGTAAGAAATCTTCCATTTCTACGGGACCACCAATAGGAGATACTCGGCG
>JAIOSZ010000058.1 GCA_021107335.1 Desulfuromonadaceae bacterium
ATGAATTGGTGATGGCGGTGCATAAACGTTATGGTTTGGGATGGATGTGGCAGGGAGTTATGCTTCTTTTCTGCGCTTTAAGCACTGCCGCGATGGCGGCGGAAGGCCCGCCGCAGATTCTCGATCTCACCTATCGGCCGGCGCCCTTTCACGCAGAGAGCGGCATCGAGGTGCTGCCGAAACTTATGGATAGCGAGGATGCCGATGTCAATTACTCTTGCCGCTGGTTTGTGAACGGCGAGGAAATCGAAGATCTGCAGGATCCTTTGTTGCCGGGGGAGTATTTTCGACGGGGCGACAGGATCGCCGTCGAAGTGACCCCCGAACGGGACGGGCAACAGGGCAGGCCGGTGCGCAGCGGCGAGATCGAGGCAGGCAACGCCCCGCCGCGGTTTGTCTCGCGGCCCCCGGAAAATCTCGCTGCGGGCGGTTATAGTTATCAGCTTGAGGCGATCGATGCCGACCAGGATCTACTGACCTATCTGCTGCTGGAAGCGCCAACCGGTATGCAGCTCGATGGCGAAAACGGCCTGTTGACCTGGACCGTCGAACAGTGGCAGGCAGGGCCGACTATAGTAACCGTAGCGGTGGAAGACGGTTTCGGCGGTAAGACAGAACAGCAATTCACCATGAATCCCAGCTTTGCTGGAAATGAAGGGCCGGCTGATGAATAATCGTGGATTTACCTTGATGGAGCTGATTGTCGTCGTGGCTATTCTGGCAATCATGACGGCCATTGCCGCCCCCGCTACCAGCAGTTGGCGAAAGAATGCCCAATACAAGGCAGCCGCCAGGGAGGTCGTTTCGATATTGCGTCGTGGCCGCAGTCAGGCGGTGCAGCAGAATCAGAACACTACGGTGACCATCGATTTGAGCAACCACAAGTATTCCCTCGCCGGATCGGATACCACTTTTCCAAATGGTATCACGGTTGAAGCGAAGGCCACATCAGGCGGTTCCTGGCAGAAAAGCGGCAGCTTTCCCATCACCTTCAGGCCGCAAGGAACCTCCAACGTAACGATTTTCGTGCGCATTAACGAGGACAGCAACCTCCAGGTACAGGTCGACTCCACCGCAACCGGTCTAGCACATATGTAGGGCGTGCCGGGGCCCTTGCGGAAGCAGGCGACCCATTACTGATTTAACCAGAGTGCGCAAATTATGCATATTTAATTAATGCATAATTTGCGCACTTCTTTTTTGCGTAGATTTGATTGTCGCTATATTTCAGTGGTTTAGCAGTGTGGCCTGTTTGGCTCGGTTGTTGCTTTTGCTTAATGTGTCCACTGGTATGGCCATGTTCAGTAACGATATTTTCAAAGAATGTTTCTGCTTAAGGAGCAACCCGATGACATTGCGCATGAACAATAAGGGATTCACCCTGATCGAAACCCTGATCGTCATTAGTATTATGGCGATCACCCTGAGCATGGCTTATTTCATGATGGGCGGCAAAGATGCGCGAGCGCAGTTGAAGAGCAATTCGCGGGATATCGCCAGCCATATGAAGGTGGCTCGTACCGGCGCAATTCGCGATTCACAGCCCTGGGCCATTCAGTTCGATTCTGTTAACGGGCGCTACCTTATCTATAACGATTCAGGCGAGGCGGTCGGTTCAGAGGACTGGTCGGATGGCGATGAAAGCATTTACCGAACGGTTAATCTAGATGGTCGTGTGTCTTACGGTAGTGCTCAAGGTATGCGCACGGGAGCTACAAGCCTGCCTGGAGATGGCGTCAGTTTTTCGGCTAATCGTGTAGTGTTTAATCGTAATGGTACCAGTGAATCAGGAACTGTTTATCTAAAATCTGCCGCGGGGGATACCTTTGCTGTCAGCAGCTTGGCCACCACCGGCCGAGTTAAAATCTGGTCCAACTACGGCTCCGGCTGGTCGAATTGATGGGGGTGTTCATGAAGATGAATAAAAAAGGTTTCTCTCTGATCGAGCTGATGGTCTCCATGGCGATTCTGGCCATTGGCCTGCTTGGTCTGGCCGGCCTACAGGGTACAGCCATCAATGGCAACCACCACGGCAATATGATTAGCCAGGCCACGGTACTGGCGCAGGACACTATCGAACAGATTCGCAATACTGATTACGATGATATCGATACCGCGACCAATGCAGATCTTCCTGCTTCCACAACGGTCGACAACTTCAACCGGGCGATCCTGATTGAGGACGTTACGTCGCTCACTGGACTCAAGCGCGTCACGGTAACTGTCTCTTGGCGTAAGTTGAAGCAGCACCGGGTTGTACTGCGTACGATCGTTTCTGACGAGGGATGAAGATGAAAAACAATGATCGATTGACCAGTCGAGCGGGATTCACCTTGATCGAACTTCTGGTGACCATGGCCATCTCCCTGATAGTGCTTTTCGCAGTTCTGCAACTGTTTGAAAATAGCCAGAAGTCCTATGTTGTTCAGGAAGAAGTAGCCGAAACGCAGCAGAATGTTCGCATTGCCAAGATGTTTATGGAACGGGATATTCGCATGGCCGGGGCGGCAATCCCCAACTTTTCTTACGGCGGCTTGGCGCTCGATCCCTTTGAGTTTGAAAACAATGTGGACGGTTCTGCAGGGCAAGCAGCCAGCATTCCGAATATTGTTGCCGGAACCGATCTGCTGGTAGTGCGTTATTTTAATTTCGGCGCGGCTGACTGTGGTGTGGACCCAGCGGGCACCAGCCCGGCGTGCGATAGCCTGTCTCAAATTACCTTGGCCGCAGATATGCCGCCTACAGCGACAGTGGCTAATGTTCTCGAAAATATAACCACAGGTACCGGTTGGGATGGTGATTGTTATTGTAACGGGAGCACTTTTACCCAGCCAACTCCAGGGATGCCGTTTATCGTCGCTTCTCCGGACGGTTCGCAGTCGGCTATTCTATTCCACACCAGTACCCTGCCCGCATCAGATAGAATTGGAAATGCACCCAATTTTACGTTCAATGGGGTGACCTACCCTAACAAACTTCTGAATACATTCCCTACCGGTAGTTCGATCAATTTCTTTCCAACGGATGGAATTTACAATGCGCTTTATTATATCGAGAATCAATCTGGCATTCCCTGTCTGGTGCGCGACATTGGGAGCGGCGGCCAAGTGATCGCCGAATATGTCGAGGATATGCAGCTCTCTTTTGGTTTAGATACCACTGGCAACGGCGCCGTAGACACAACGATTAACGGGGCCGACCTGAGCGGTGCGTCGACGGAGGATGTTCGTATGGTCACCATTAATTTGCTTGGTCGTTCGCCTAATCAGCACCGAAATTTCAGTGGACAGAGGCCGGCCATGGAAGATCACGCAGCCGGTGCGGCCGACGGCTTTCGCAGAAGACAGCTTTCCGTCACGATCAAAGTGCGGAACTTAGGGCTATAACATGCGATTTTTAAGAAAGGGCATGCGCATGGCAAGAATAGGCATATACGGAGAGCGTGGAGCGGCGTTAATAACTTCCCTGATCATACTCACGTTGTTGACTCTGATTGGACTTGCCGCCACGAATACCTCGATTTTGGAGACGATGATTTCTTCCTCAGAGCGAACTCATGCCGAGGCTTTTTATGCAGCCGAGGCGGGGGTTGATCATTTACGACGTAATTTCAAAAGCTTGTTTGTGGAAAAGAATGCAGCAAGAATCGCTGCAGGGGTCGACCCAGACTGGGATTTTGTCCTTAACGGTTCTCTGGACGGTGTTGATGCGGCGACCGATATTACGTTCGAAGATGGCGCTCGCTGGATTACAGGGGGCGACCTTAGTTCCGTTTATCTCTACAACGTCACTGTTTGGAATAATGATGATGGTGGCAGCGCCACCGACGATACCGATTCGGTAATTATGATGCGCGCTGATGCCCAGGTGCCTAACGGCGGGATCGCCAGTATTGAAATCAGTCTCTTTGGCGGTGCGACGGGTGGTTCAGTGCTGACCGGTTACGGTGCCCAGGAAGGGGCCGGAGCGGGTAAAAACTATAATTCAAATGATACCGGTGCGATTACCAATTTCAGCACTCAAATCAATTAAGTTTCATAACCGGGAGAGGGCTTATGAACGCTTACCTTAAATACTTTATGCGCATTTCAGTGTGTCTCTTGCTGCTGTTGGTGGGGCAGGCAGCCTTTGTGTCCGGCGCAGTATGGGCGGCAAAAGATCTTAACATAAATTTTGATGGCAATAGTGACGGTACGGTCAGGGTACAGGTTGCTTGGCATAATAATAACGGCGATCACAGCATCGACGATACCATCTCTGGCAATAAGACGTACAGGGTTGGTAATCGGGCTAATGTCATCCTTACGGCAACTTCGGGGGTAGCCAGCCAATTCAATAGTTGGTCTGGGTATGTTAGCGGAACCGATAGCGAGACCAGTTTTAACATGAACAGAAGTAACAGGACAGTCACAGTTAATTTCGGTGAGATTGTCAGTGAAACACCGTTGCTTAATCTGACGATCAGTGGAGATGGCGCAGGTGAAGTTACGCTGGATGGTACGTCTCACAGCTATACTGCCACGGAGAGTGGTACATACGAGTTTTACTTGAATGAAGTTGTAACCATTACCGCCACACCCGATGGCAATGATATTTTCAGCGGTTGGGGCGGTGTTCTTAGTGGAGCCCAAAACCCTGAAGAGCTGATCCTGACTGCGGATAAGGCGGTTACGGCCACCTTTTCTTCCAAGCCGGTGGAACAGTTGACCCTGACCATTGACGGCACGGGGACAGGCACCGTGATTCTTGCTGGCTCGTCAGGGGAGCACACATACGATTCGACCTCCAGCGGCGGAGTTTACGACTTCTATACCGATGAAACAGTGACGTTGACGGGAGCTCCTGGCACGGATGTCGAGTTGGTGTGGAGCGGTGCTGCAAGCGGCACGGCTTCGATTGTGACCGTCGACATGAATTCTGCTGATCGGTCGGTTACTGCCACCTTTGACGAAGAGGGTAGCGTTGCGGTGGTGGAGGTCTCTTTGAACCTGACCTTCAGCGGCGAGGGGGGCGGCAGCGTCTCTATGAGCGGCTCGCAGGGAAATAGCTGCAGTCTCGATGCTGAAGGCTCGTGCATTTTTAACAGTGGCGAGCTAGTTACCTTGCGCGCCAACGCCGATATCGGTTCCGAATTCACTAGCTGGTCTGATGGTCTGAGCAGTACAGAGAATCCTGGCTCTTTCATTGTGACCGAGGACACCAGTGTTGAGGTCGCTTTTGCGGTGTCTGAAGACACCACCGTGCCCGGTTGCGGATCCAGCACCTTTACCGATTATGACAGCGGTTTTGAAGCGACCCATTTCGACTTGAATAACGTCAGTGTCTCCACTGATGGCTATCTAGAGTTGCAAACCGGCGATGACGCCATCGATCCGAATAACATTGTCATTCCATTTGAGCAGGAGGTTTCGGTTACCTTCCTTCATGAAGGGGCGGGGTACTCCCTGAGCGATTTTGGCTGGATGCTGGAGGCGGATGGCTCCGGAGGGACCAGGCATGAGGTTTATGAAGATGTTAATGACAATAATGCGAATGGTGTGCTCGATGATAGTGAGGGCGATGATACCAATGGTGATGGAGAGGTTAACGCCCTCGACAATCGGGTAGTGTTGGGCACCTTTGCCGCTGGCACCGAACTGGTTTTTTATCTCAAGGTAGACAATGATTGGCGTCACCCAGTCTATTTTACTAAAGAATCCTGGAACCCTGATGTCTATGATGGAGACTGTACCAGCAGTCTCGGACAAACCATTACCAAAAACTTCAACCTCGGGCTCCCCCGTAATGCAGGTACGGATACATGCAGTGAAACGGGTTGGCTAGACTCCACTGCTCTTAACCGGGCGGATACTCTGTTTGATCTGCAGTTTGACGTAGCCGATTCCCAGTCTATGACTATTGTAGATGGAGAGCAGTACCCACATGTCATTGTAGGCACCCCTCATGACAAGCCCAACGAATGGATCCTAGGCTGGGAGGACCTTTGGGGGGGCGGTGATACCGATCACAACGACCTGGTCTTTCAGATCGAGCGCCGCACTGGTGGTATCGCCGAACTTCAAACCAGCCAGGCTATTGAACCGGTCGAGGCCGGTGCCTACTACACAGCGGTGCTGTTCGAAGTTTATGACAACATCCCCTGTAGTGGCCAGACCGATATCAATTACTACGTGTCGATCGATAATGGGACCAACTGGGTGGAAATTACCGCCTGGGATACGGTGCAGGAATATACTCTGGATGAAGAAGGAAATATTACTCTAGGCGACGATGTTTCTTACTGGTCGGCGGGCAGCCCGCAATATACTTTCCGTAGTCGACGCATCGATTTCTCCGGCTTGGGTATTGTTGGCGATAAGTTGATCTGGAAGACGGTTTTGAGCAGTGAAGAGGAAACCTGCATTGCGCAGATTATTGATGTGAAGTTGACCGGTACCGTGGCTACTCACGCGGATACTTCCCGTGCTGCTCCAGTGGTACAGGCAAACGTACTTTATACCGGAAGCTTTGAAACCCCGGCCGTCGGTTGGTCTGCGACCGATTTGCGTGGTCATCTGCGGGCCATGCGCACCTACGATCCCTTGAACACGTACGGCACCGACAACGTAGAGTTGTGGGATGCGGGCGAGGTACTCACAGCGGCTTCTCCGAGTTCCCGCGCTATTTATTATCCGTCTATCGCTCTGGCGACGGTAACCGGTGAATCTCTCGCTACCGCCGATGGCACGATGGAAGACTTTAGCGGTACCCTGGCGCATTCCTCGGTACTGGCCGAAAGCGTCACGATTACCGTGGGTCCCGAGACCTTTACCGATAAAAGTACTGATGTTCTTGAAGGCAATCTCGGGGGGACAGGTATAATCAATCGTTTTACCGGAGAGTGGGAAATCACTCCCCATGAAGTGCCGACTGCCGGCTTGCCGGTAACTGCGAATTATTTCTGGTACAGCGCTTCATCAACTCTGCAGGCATTTACCGCTGGCAATGTGACCAACGCAATGCTCGACCTCAAAAGCACTGAGATTATCGGATCCGGCGGTTCCGTCTATATTCATGATTTTAACGGGGACGGTGCTTATACCGAAGCCGATGGTGATTGGTTGGTCAACTGGATAAGGGGCTATAACGACGGCATTAGCACTAAAAAGGAATGGGTGCTCGATCCGATTGATCATTCGGTGCCGGCGGTTGTGACTCCTCCAGGAAGGCCTCTCTGGTATTACGGTACTGATATCACCACGACTGAACGTGATGCCTACGATAGTTTTATAAATACTCACGCAGATCGCGACACCATCGTCTTGGTCGGATCGCGCAGCGGTATGCTGCATGCCTTTAATGGCGGCCAGTTCCGGTGGGGCGATAATGGGGAGACTCCTGATGTTGAGCAGCGCGG
>JAIOSZ010000050.1 GCA_021107335.1 Desulfuromonadaceae bacterium
ATCTGCCTGGCTTTCCTAAGGTGGAACTCAAAGGGGGAGGGCGGGTCAAGATCAATCAGGTGACCAACGGGCTCGCCAGCTCCCGGAGGGCCCCTGGTAAAGCTAAGAAGGCCCCCGGTAAAGCTAAGAAAGCCACGGCTAGGCCTGCAAAGGCAAAGTCGACTAAGGCCAGGGTGACCAAAAAGACGACTACGACCCCTCGGAAGAAAGCTGAATCCAATTACTTCGCCCCTAAAAACGGTCGCCGGGGAAACAGATCGTAATCGCACCAATCTATAGTGTTAGCAGGGAACTGGCCGATACCGGGAATCCTGCTTCGGTGTGTCGTGTTTCTGCTTGCTCCTTTTTTGGCATATCTTTATAGTTAGGGGCTAAATTACAGAGGGGCATCGCCCTCGATTGGGACCGTCCCCTCAAGGTAAACGAAAGGTTGTTTTGTTAACTTATCTATAACAAGCCATTGGCAACAATGGCTTGTTATTTTCCGCAGTTCCGCAGATATGTTCGGTTGACCTGTCGTTCAAGAATGCTGATCGAAAAGCCTGCTTTTCCTGCCTGCTGCATTTCCTTTTTGTCCATTGCCAGTATGCTTCCTTTAGTCGCCTGAGGTTCTTTCGGCCTGTGGGCTACTCTTTATTCAGTGCTCTGGCCGCCAAGCCCGGTCTGGGTGAGTGTTTTGTTCAGTTGCATTTTTAGAGGATTTCACCGTTATGAATATTTCTTTTAGTTCAATTCACCAGGATTGGTTTTCCAATATACGGGGAGACATTCTTTCCGGGATCGTGGTTGCACTGGCATTAATTCCCGAGGCGATTGCCTTTTCTATTATCGCAGGGGTCGACCCCAAGGTGGGTCTCTATGCTTCCTTTTGCATCGCCGTGGTATCGGCCTTTGTCGGCGGTCGTCCCGGGATGATCTCGGCAGCTACCGGCGCCATGGCCCTGCTAATGGTGACCCTGGTCAAAACCCATGGTTTGGAATACCTGTTGGCAGCCACTCTGCTGACCGGTGTGTTTCAGATTTTGGCCGGGACATTTCGTCTCGGAACGTTGATGCGTTTTGTGTCCCGTTCGGTGGTGATAGGTTTCGTCAATGCTCTGGCTATATTGATCTTTCTGGCGCAGATGCCAGAACTCACCCATGTGGGGTGGCAGGTTTATGCTCTGGTGGCAGCCGGTCTCGGCTTTATTTATCTCTTTCCCTATATCACCAAGGTGATTCCCTCACCGCTGGTCTGTATTGTGGTTCTGACCGCTTTTACCCTCCTTTTTAACGTTGATGTGCGTACCGTTGGAGATATGGGAGCTTTGCCCGACAGCTTGCCGATCTTCCTGCTACCCAATCTCCCCTTAAACTTTGAAACTCTGGCGATTATCTTTCCCTATGCTATAACCCTGTGTGTGGTCGGCCTGCTTGAGTCGATGATGACCGCGACCATTGTTGACGATCTGACCGATACAACCAGCAACAAAAATCGTGAATGCGTCGGTCAAGGCGTATCCAATATCGCTGCTGGTTTCATGGGTGGCATGGCCGGTTGCGCCATGATCGGCCAATCGGTTATTAATATCAAATCCGGTGGCCGAGGAAGACTATCTACTCTTTTGGCCGGTATCTTTTTGTTGATATTGGTGGTCTTTTTAGGCGATTGGGTGGCTCGCATTCCAATGGCAGCGCTAGTTGCGGTGATGATCATGGTGTCCATCGGTACTTTCAGTTGGGGCTCGATCCGCAATCTGCGCACAAACCCGAAGAGTTCCAGCCTGGTAATGGCTGCAACCGTGGTCGTGGTCGTGTCGACCCATAACCTGGCTCTCGGCGTTCTGGTGGGGGTGTTGCTCAGTGCCTTGTTCTTTGCTTACAAGATCAGCAGAATCCTGTATGTTGGATCGACGCTTTCAGAAGATGGTTCGACCCGTCAGTATACCGTGGTCGGCCAGGTCTTTTTTACCTCGGCGGAAAGCTTCATTGCCTTTTTTGATCTGAAGGAGGCAGTGGATAAGGTACTCATCGACGTTAGTCGCGCCCATTTTTGGGACATTACAGCGATAGGCGCCCTCGATAAGGTTATTCTCAAATTCAGACGAGAAGGCACCGAGGTCGAGATTGTCGGTCTAAATAAAGCCAGCGAGACCATGGTGGATCGTTTTGCGGTCCATGACAAGCCCGAGGCTATCGAAAGTCTGATGGGACACTAAAGGAGCTATGCCATGAAAACACGTGTACTCGCTTGTATTGACGGATCCTCCTATACGCCCGCTGTGTGTGATGCTGCAGTTTGGGCGTCACAGCGTCTCGACGCGCCCCTTAAATTTCTTCATGCCTTACAGCGAAAGCAAGAAGTAACGTCAACCGATCTCAGCGGCAGTATTGGTCTTGATGCCAGAGAGTCGCTGCTAGAAGAGTTGGTATCCCTCGACGAAAAGCGCAATAAGCTTGCCATGGAGCGGGGCAGACAAATCCTGTCCATCGCCAAAGATCGTGCCCGTACCGCCGGGAATGATACTGCCGATGGGTGTCAGCGCCATGGTGGTTTGGTCGAAACCCTGACCGAATTACAAGAAGGGATTCGTCTGCTGGTTCTTGGGCAGAGGGGGGAGGCGGCCTCTGTTGCTTCCGAGCACCTCGGCAGTCATCTCGAGCGGGTGGTACGCACTATGAAGCGCCCCATTTTGGTAACCCCTGCAGAATTTAGAGCTCCTAAAAAGGTGATGCTTGCTTTTGACGGTAGTGCCACAACTCGCAAAGGGGTTGATATGGTCGCGGCCAGCCCCCTTTTGCGCGGCTTGCCTTGCCATCTGGTAATGGCTGGATCCGACACGGCTGAGAAACGTGCCAAGTTGGAGGAGGCTCGTAAAACCCTTGAAGCTGCTGGAATTGAGGCGCCAACCGCGATCGTCCCTGGAGACTCCGAGATCGTGCTACGGCAGTATCAGCAAGATAATGGCATCGACTTGATCATCATGGGGGCCTATGGTCATTCGCGCATTCGGCGGCTGCTCATTGGCAGCACCACTACCTCGGTGTTGCGCCAATCTGTCGTTCCGGTGTTGTTGCTGCGCTGATAGCCCTTGTTTAAAATTTTGAATATCAAAAAAGGCGGTAACCCTGAGGTTGCCGCCTTTTTTGATAGTCGTGGTTTTTGTCTGTTTTGCTTTAGATAACAGTGACCTTCTGTCCTTCATATTCTATAATCTGGCCTGAGCGGATTTTACAGCGTTTTCGTAATTCTACTTGGCCGTCGACGGTAACAATTCCTTCAGCGATCTTCATTTTAGCGGTGCCACCGCTGTGGCACATCCCGGTCAGCTTCATCAGGCTGTTTAGTTCGACGAATTCTCGTCCTTGCAGATCAAATTCTTCCATAGCGGTGCCTTTCTTGTAGCTCTTTGGACTCATCCGCGCGGTGGCTTCTGTTGCGTGCGGTTAGGTTGAGTTTGGGTTTTTCCTTTTTTTGCGATCCAGACAGCATGGCGGTAGCCCCCTTTGCCGTGCCTTTCGCAGCGAACCGTAAAGCCGGCAGCGGCGAGGCGACGTTCGAAACCGGCATCGGGATTTTCGCCCCAGATGGCAAAGGTTCCAGCGGGTTTAATTGCCGCCCTAGTTCGTTCTATGGCACGGCTGCCATAAATCGGATCGTTGCGCTTGTCAGTCTTTGGGTGGGGCCCCCGGTAGAGATCAAGGATCACGGCGTCAAAAGTTTCGCTGGGCGATTGCCGGATCAGTTCAGTCACGTCGGCAATTTCGACCGTTACTCGGGGATCGCTTGCGGCCCCGTCGGTTAATTCGGCCAACGGTCCGAGACACCACTCATGAATCTTGGGATTTAGCTCGGCCACTACGACTTGACCAGATTTGCGAAGGACGTCGTGTACCGCCCTCAGTGTAATCGCCATACCGAGCCCTCCAACTAGTTTCTTAGGATTCGGTTGATTCAGCCGGCCCGTGCAACCGAGTTCGCCGAGCGCGATTTCGGAGCGTTGCGCTTTGCTATTCATCAACACCTGGGGACCGACGGTGATGAGATAATCCCCTTTGCCGCGCTGGCGCAGTTCAAGAATCCCTTCGTCTTGGGTGTCAAAACGATCGAGTATTTTCCAGGGTAGGGCCATG
>JAIOSZ010000222.1 GCA_021107335.1 Desulfuromonadaceae bacterium
GCCACACCGAGCACAAAGGGCGACGTTGCCCGGAGCGTTGCCGGAGAATTATACGGCTGACAGTGGCCTGAATGCCGAAAGGCCTCTGGAACGCTGGTGGCTACAGTTTCAGGACCCCCTTCTCGACAGTTTGATGGCTGAAGCTTTTGAATATAATCTTGACCTCGAACAGGCTCATGCCCGTCTCGAACAGTTTGAAGCCCAGGCCCGTATTGCAGGCGCCGCGCGGCTCCCAGCGGTCGGTTTGCAGGGGGGGGCCGGTAGGGTCCGCCAGCCGGGGTTGTTCGGAGTCCAGACCGACAATAGCTATCGGCTTTCGGTGGCTGCCAGCTTTGAGCTGGATGTCTGGCGCAAGCTGGCCTCTCGCTCCGAGGCGGCGCGTCTCGATACCCTTGCCGCCCGTCAGGACGTGGCGGCACTCTACCTCTCCTTGTCGGCCCGCTTGGCCGACCTCTACTATCTGGCTGTAGAACAACGCTCGCAGCTGGCGTTAGTCGACGGTACCATTGCTTCTTTTGCGGATACCCTGCAGCGGGTGGAAAACCGCTATCGTGAAGGGTTGGTGCCGGCCCTGGATGTCTATCAGTCGCGGCAGAATCTGGCGGTGGCCAAGGCTTCACGACCACTGTTTGAAGCCAGCTTAGCGTCTGCAGAGCATGCCCTTGCGGTGCTGCTGGGCCGACTTCCCGATCGTTCGACCGCCGGAAGTCTCGCGGAATTGCCGGCCCTTGAGGGGGCATTTCCGGTGGGGTTGCCGGCGACCATGCTACAGCGCCGGCCTGATATTGCCGGGGCACTGACTCGTTTACAGGCCACGGATGCTCGAGTTGCTGCGGCTATCGCCGAACGGTTTCCATCCTTCAATCTGGTGGCCGATTACGGCGCTGCCGACAGCGAACTGGGCAGTCTGCTCGATTCACCCAATATCTTCTGGAACCTGTTAGCCAATCTGGCGCAGCCGCTAATCGATGGCGGCCGGCGTAAAGCCGAAGTCGATCGAACGCGCGCCCTGTTTCGTGAGAATCTGGGGTTCTACCATCAGACCGTGCTGCAAGCTTTTCAAGAGGTCGAAGATGCTCTGGTGCAGGAGAAAACCGGTACCCGGCGCATCGAACTGCTGGAAGAGCGGGTGGTCGCCACCGCCGGTTCGTTACGCCTTTCCACCGATCGCTACTTACAGGGCCTATCAGAATATTTGCCGGTATTGACCGCCCAGATTGCCCATGCCGAAGCTCAAAGCGCTCTACTCGCAACAAAGCGCCAGCGCATCGTGGCCCGTATTTCCCTGGCCCGGGCGCTGGGTGGTAACTGGATGGATTCGTTTGTTGAACAACGTCTGTCAAAGTAGGCAGGACAAAGGATTATAATCATGAGTCGAACGACTGTTCTGAAGATCGTCTTGCCGTTTCTGGTGCTGTTGGTCGGTGGAGCCATTTTGGCAGTACTTATTGTCAGCCGCCAGGCCCCGGTTAAGGAAGTTCAGGAATTTGCCGGAGTGTTGGTCGAAACGGTGACGGTGCAGCACCGTGAGCACACCGTGACGGTGGCCGCCACCGGGACGGTGCAGGCTCGTCAGCAGTCTGAAATTGTAGCCCAGGTGAGTGGGCGGGTGATCTTGCTGGCCGATGAATTCATTGCCGGGGGCATGTTTAAAAAGGGCGATACTCTCTTTCAACTTGAAGATATCGACTATCAGCTGGCGATTCAACGTGCTGGAGCGGACTTGGCTGCTGCGGAGCTGGAATTGGCTAGAGTCAAGGGGCAGGCACGAGTGGCCCGCGATGAGTGGCAGCGTCTGCAGATGGGGGCGGGGGATCCCAACCCCCTGGTACTTTATGCGCCGCAGCTGAAAAATGCTGAGGGAAGGGTGAACGCGGCCAGGGCTGCGTTGAGACAGGCTGGTATCGATCTGCAGCGGACCGAAGTGCGTGCTCCTTTCAATTGCCTGGTGCTCAGCGAGGGCATCGATCTGGGTCAGTACGTCCGTGGGGGAGCCACAGTGGGAACCTTGCTCGGCACCGATACCGCAGAAATCGTGGTGCCTCTGCCCCTGGATGCATTGCCTTGGTTGAATATCCCTCGCGGCGGCAGCCAGGGGGGGGCGGCTACGGTGCGTTTTAGCGCCGGGACGATCCATTACGATTGGCCGGGGAGGCTGGTACGCACCTTGGGCGAAGTCGATCCCTTAGGTCGCATGGCCAGGGTCGTGGTCGCTGTCGATGATCCTTACCTGCTGCAACAGCCGGCAACGGATGAACGTCCACCGCTGGCGATGGGCAGCTTTGTCGATCTGGAGTTGCAGGGCAAACGTCTGCCTGCGGTGACTGTTCTGCCACGCCGCGCCTTACGGGATACGGATACGGTCTGGGTGGTCGATGCAGATTCCCTGTTGCGCATTCGTCCGGTGCAGGTGCTGCGCCGTCAGCGCGAGTCGGTTCTTATCGGTGACGGTCTGCTAGATGGCGAGCGGGTTGTCGTCACCGCTCTGGCCGGTGCGGCGGATGGTCTTAAGGTGCGGGTTCGCGAAGAGGAAGTTAGGCCATGAACGGTGCCATTCGTTGGATGACTCAAAATCATGTGGCCGCCAACCTACTGATGCTGGCCTTCGTGGTCGGCGGTCTGATCATTGGCCTGTCGGTAAAGCAGGAGGTCTTTCCCGAGGTGGCTCTGGACAAGGTCCAGGTAGCCGTGTCTTATCCCGGGGCCGGACCTGAAGAGGTCGAAGACGGCATTCTACTCAAAATCGAAGAAAACCTGACGGGAGTCGATGGTATCCGCCAGCTCAAGGCCTTGGCTGTGGAAGGCTACGGTACGGTGACTGCTGAGTTGATGGGCGTCGTCGATCCCAATGTGGTGTTGCAGGATATCAAGACCGAGGTTGACCGGATTATCACCTTTCCTGAAGAGGCCGAAAAGCCGGTTATTACCAAGCTGTTGAACCGCAGCGAGGTGGTTTCAGTTGTGGTTTACGGTGATCTGGCCGAGCGCAGCTTGCGGGAACAGGCCGAGAGCATGCGTGAAGAGTTGCTCACCCTGCCGGGGATCACTCAGGTCGACCTGTCCGGGGTGCGTCCTTACGAAATCTCCATTGAAGTGTCCGAAGCCAACCTGCGCCGCTACCGCTTGACTCTGGAACAGATCGCCCGCCGTATTCGCCAGGCTTCCCTCGATATGCCCGGCGGCACGATCAAAACCATCGGTGGCGAGATTCTAGTGCGCACCAAGGAGCGTCGCTATCTCGGCCGCGAATACGAGTCGATCGTGGTGATTAACGATACGGACGGTACCGAAGTGCGGTTGGGGGAGATCGCCACAGTTAAAGATTCCTTCCGTGAAACCGATGAATTCGCCCGCTTCGATGGTCAGCCGGCGGCCATGGTCAAGGTCTACCGGGTTGGTGATCAAAAACCGACGGAGATTTCGGAAACGGTCAAGGGCTACGTGGTGCAAAAGCGCCAGCGGCTGCCGTCGTCGGTCAAGCTGACGGTGTGGAACGATACCTCAGAAGTTTTTGCCAGCCGCATGAATCTTCTGACCAAAAATGCCGTACTCGGTCTGTTCTTGGTACTGTTGATTCTCGGGCTGTTTCTGGAAATACGCCTGGCTCTCTGGGTGATGCTCGGTATCCCCATTTCCTTTTTGGGTACCCTGGTTTTATTGCCGACCTTCGATGCCTCCATCAATATGATCTCCATGTTTGCCTTTATCATGGCTTTGGGGATTCTGGTGGACGATGCCATCGTGGTCGGCGAGAATATTTTTGAACATCGGCAGCAGGGCAAACCTTATTTAAAGGCAGCGATTGACGGGACTATTGAGGTGGCACCGCCGGTGGTCTTCGCCATTCTGACCTCGGTGGTGGCTTTCTGCCCTTTGCTCTTTATCTCCGGCACGATGGGTAAATTCATCAAGACCATTCCGGTGGTGGTGATTATTCTATTGGTGATTTCCCTGGTTGAGTCGCTCTTTGTTCTGCCGGCTCATCTGGCTATGGGCAATCTACGCCCGGTGGGAGCGCATGGTTTTTTGGGTGCCATTGAACGGGTGCGGCTCGGCTTCGGCCGCAAGCTGCGGGCATTTATCGAAGGCCCTTACCTGCGCTTGCTGAAACTGGTTTTGGCCTGGCGCTATGTGACGGTAGCAGTGGCGATCAGTATTCTTCTATTGTGCGCTGGACTGGTGGGTGGTGGCATCCTCAAGTTCCGCTTCATGCCCAAGGTCGACGGCGAGCTGATTCTGGTCGACCTGGTGATGTTACCCGGGACTCCCGTTGCCGAGACCCAAAAGGTACAGCAATTTATTGAGGATCAGGGCCGGGTCGCGATCGCCGAGTTTGATGGGCAAGATGCTGCCAGCAGCACTATTCTGCGCAACATATATTCCCTGATCGGCAGCAGCATTAAGGGGGGCGGTCCGGGTGGGGTTACCACCACCAGCGGTTCCAATCTATCGACCATCGCTGTGTTTTTGACTCCCAGTGAAGAGCGGGAAATAAGCGCTTCCCAGGTCTCTAGCCGCTGGCGCACCCTGGTCGGGGAACTTCCCGGTGTTGATTCCCTGACCTTTGCCACCGACCTGGTACAGATGGGAGCCAATATCGATATTCAGTTGGCCCATGAGGACTTTGCCGTGCTCGCCCCGGCCGCGGATCGGCTTAAGACCGCCATTGGCGACTATCCCGGAGTTGATGATATCGCCAGCAGTTACTCGCGAGGCAAGAAGGAACTCAAATTTCGGCTCAGCAGTGAAGCCCGCACCCTGGGCATCACCGAGGAAGACCTTGGCCGTCAGCTGCGAGGCGCCTTTTATGGCGCCGAGGCGGTGCGGCTGCAACGGGGGCGCAACGAGGTGCGGGTCATGGTGCGCTATCCGGAACAGGACCGGCGCCATCTGTGGAACCTGGAGTCGTTACGGGTACGGCTGGCCAACGGTGGAGAATTGCCGCTGGCCCGGGCGGCCACGGTGGAGCCGGGACGTGGTTTCGACAGTATCAAACGCACCGATCGTAAGCGGGTGATCAATATTACGGCCAATGTTGATGACCGGCAAGCTAACGCCGAAGAGATTCTGGCCGAACTGAAAAGCACCCTGCTGGTTGATTTGGCTGCGGACTACCCCGGTTTGAGTTTCAATATGGAAGGGGAAGCCAAAGAATTCAGGGACGTGATGGCGAGCATGAAGCGCGGTTATCTGCTGGCCATAGATCGGA
>JAIOSZ010000188.1 GCA_021107335.1 Desulfuromonadaceae bacterium
CCTCCGAATTTTTAACAGCCAACGGCTAGACGATGCACCCTGCTCTGGCCCAACAGCGGGTATCAAGTGGGGCAGAACCAACATCGACAAAAGCAAGGCAGTGCCGATACCAGCAATGGAAAAAACCGCCAACTGCCGCTGTCCCGGCAGATCGGAGAAAAGCAGGACTGCAAAGCCAGCCATCGTGGTTAGACCGCCAAACAACAAGGGACGGGCCAACTCACCAACGATAGCCTCAGGCGCTGCTCCGCCACGGCGCAAGGCAAAGTATACGTGCAATCCGAAATCTACGGTAATCCCCAGCAGCACCGCTCCAAAACCTAAGGTAACGGCGGAGACCGGCGAAAAAAACCAGGACACGGCAACGGCACTAATGCAAACGACCGCCATGGGTAACAAAAAAACAAAACCCGCACGCGGACTGCGCAGAAAGCAAAAAAACAGCACCAGCAGAGCTAACATCGATCCCGTCAGAATGCACCATAGGTCATTTTGAATCGCTTGGGCATTAGCTAGTGTATATCGATGCCCGGCGACCAGGGTGGCGCTGATGTTGCCGGGTATGGCTTTATCTACCGCTTCTGCGAAACTCGCCAACAGGGTTTCAGCGCCCGCCGAATCGGTCATCGGAATGGGAGTCTCGGCTAGTAGCAGAGCACTTTTTCCCTCCGCGCTGACAAAGTGATTATCGACTAACCGCATTTGCGGAATCATGTTGATATAACTTAACTTTTTCAGCCCCTGCCGATAAACAGACAAAGGATCGCGGCGAATTAGTCCCTTAAGGGCCATGCCTTCTGGAGCCAGTAGTTGCTCATAATTTTCCTGCAGTCGTTGCCGAACCCCCTCCTCGTTAAGACCAACAGCGATAGCTTCTAAATCTGCAGCATCGAGAATGCTCGGCAACGCATCTTGGAGCCAGTTGACCAAGCGTCCCTGCATTTGACTCTCGGGACCAGTCACCACATGAGTAAAGAGTGCAGGGTCAAGAGCCGCAGCCAGTCGGTCGACGGCCGCCACAAGCACAGCGTTGCCCCCTTCCCCATCGGTCTCGAGGTTGATCACCAACTTGCGGGCAAAGGGTGCACGCTGTAAAAGAGCGAAATCGCCGGCCACCCGGCTACCACGGTCGGGTAGCATCGCCTCGATGTTTTCCTCAAGACGGATCCCAGTAAAGGCGATTACGCTGAGTAGAATCAGAACCGAGGTTACCCAGTACAATAGCCGTCGGCGGCTGGAAAAATACCGGTATGCCGTTGCGGTGTACTCTGAAAGGCTCATAGGCAGCTAAAAAAGTTCCTCTGCCAAGGGCTGGTTGATAACCACATTCTCAAACCGGAGCCGGGTGTAGTCACCGTCGGCCTCATGTACTTCCACCATCTGCACATAACGACCACCGGAAGAAAATTGAATATTTAGATAATTGAGGAACCCGGCAGTTTCGAAAAGAGGATCGAGCCTGAGACGCACCGGACCTTGCGCCTCTACGACAATCTTATACTTCTGGCGCAACCAATCAAAATCGGCACCGGCACAGGCGAGTAATTGTTCGGCAACGATCTTCATCACCGGTTCACGATTAATATCAAAGCTTTCACTTCGACCGGTGCGCTGATGCCAACGGTGTCCCTCATTGCCTTTTAATACGAACCCGGTAACAACAGGCTGGGTCAACTCCCAACGCAATGAGCCTGGGGATTTAAAATAGAAGCGTCCGGAAGAAAGCATGGCATCCTGAAACACAGCCAAGTATTTTTCCTGGGTAAAATCACTAGCGATGGTTTCGATTCCGGCTGAAAGCTCTTCGAGACGCTCCAGAACCTTAGCATCCTGCCCTGAAACCCCAGCCCACGCACCCACAGGCAACCACAGCTGAGCAAAGAGAACAAAGATGCCTAGAATTTTCAAAAGGCCTTTCATGCCTGCTCCGGTGTTACTTCAACCTGCGGGATCCAGAGTTTGAGCTTGCCGGCGGCCAATACTTGTTGCCCAAGCAAGACCTCACCTTCAACCACCACAAACCTATCCACGGCTGCGATGGGGCGAATACGGATAGACAAGCAATCCCCCACACGGGCAGTCCCTTCAATTTCCACCTTACTTATGCCAACCAAAAAACCCTGCCCTACGGGCTTTCCGGCCATGCGGTCCGCATAACCCTGAACAGCGGCAAAGGCCTGGGCCAACATTTCCACCAAAGCGACCTCGGCCAGTTGTCCGTCCCCATCCAGCAGGGGATTTGCCGCATCGATCACAGCTTCGACCGTAGCCTCTTCACCCTCGTGATATTCGACAAGACGATCAATCTGGCGCATGGGAAGGCGATGTGGGATCAGGCCCTCGGCCGCCATTGGCAGTTTGAATTCGTTCGACATCGGGCTCCCCTAGTTCGCTACCGTTTACTGCCAGAAGACTGACAGGTCGTCGAGAAGCGGGCTGGAAAAAAGGATTTTGCGAAATTTCACCAAATCATCATGAAAAACGCGACTGTTGTCATAAATCTCAAAATGCTGATTGAGCTCCCGGTGGATCTTTCCCGTACCGCGACCGAGGCCCTCGGCATTGCGGAACGATAGGGCCTGCAGGTCGGCAAGAACCTCCAGCGTCAGAATATGTTTGGCATTGCTCACTGACTTGCAAGCCTTGCGTGCCGCAACCGTGCCCATGCTAACCACATCCTGATTGGAGGCGTTACAAGAAATCGAATTGGTGCTGACCGGACCCGCCAGCTGCCGATTCTCTGCAGTGGTGGAGGTTGCGAGGTACTGAGCCCCCATAAATCCCATGGTCAAACCTGCCGTACCGGGGATCAAATGTTCAGGCAACCCCTCATTCTGGTGTTTATCCAGGTACTTATTAAGGCGCCGCTCGGAAAGATTCGACAGGGTGGACATAGCAATGCACAGGGCATCCATAACAAAACCGATACTCTGGCCATGAAAGTTGCCGCCATGAATGATCTTCTTCTTGTCCGGAATAATAAGAGGATTATCGTTGGAGGAATTGGCCTCGATTTCAACGGTGCGCACCGCCATTTCAACCGCTTCGGCAACCGGCGCCAGGACTTGCGGAATACAACGTATAGAATAAGAGTCCTGTACCTTGATGTCGGTTTCGAATACTGGCCCACCCTGCTGTTGACCTCGGATCAGCTCGTGTGTGTTCTCACGCAGGGCAATGTTGGTTGAGCCCTGATAAAGGTGGCGGATAGTGTCGGCAATATGCAACTGACCGGGATGGGGCTTTAATTGATGCAGGTCGTCATCCAAGGAATCATCGATGCCGCCGAAGATCTCCTGAGCAAAGGCCCCCGTCACACAGGAAAGCCGTAGTAGCTGCTTGGCACCGTACAGGGCGAAGGCAGCCAGCGCAGTCATGGCGCTAGTACCGTTCATCAAGGCGAGGCCCTCCTTAAAACTGAGGCGCCTCGGCACCATTCCGAGTTCGGCAAAAACCTCCTCGGTCGGGCGTAGCTCATCGCGATAATAGACTTTTCCCTCGCCTATTACCGCAAGGCCCAAATGGGCTAGATGGATCAGATCCCCCGAGGCGCCGACGCTACCACACTCAGGGATGAATGGGGCGATGCCTAAATTGATCATGTCACGGAGGAATTCGAGAAGCTCGATGCGCACCCCGCTAAATCCCTTGACCAGGGAATTGAGTCGCACCACCAGCACAGCAATAGCGACTGTGGGTTTTAAAGGCTCGCCGAGTCCGGCAGCATGGCTGCGAATCAGGTTGACTTGCAACGCTTCGATTTCTGCGTCCTCAATGATCTTGTTACACATCGGGCCAAAAGAGGTGTTGACTCCATAGATAATTCGGCGGGCCGCGACTTCTTCTTCCAGAAAACGACGACTGGCGAGGCAACGCTCTAAAGCGACCGGGTCAAGGGCCACCCGATGAGTACCAACACCAAGAGCAACGATATCCTCAATGGTTAGTTCACTGCCATTCAATATTACGGTAGGGCGCTGGGACATTAGGCTATGACTCTCATTTCCGTTAATTTAGTTTCCATTCAAAAAAACAGACTGGCAACAAAAGGGTTTTAGCATTGAAACCCGATTATAAAAACTCCCCGGCACGGTCAGTCGGGGAATAAATACTTAATCAGTTCTTAACCCATCATTGAAAGGCTTGGCCAACTATCCCCTCAACAAAAAGTCCATAACAATAAAAATGCCTTCACCTGTTTTTTGCAAAAGCACCAAACTTATTTAAGTCCTTCAGGGTCTTCTCCCCGCATCTGAGCCAGAGCCTCTGTCATCTGTCCCTTAACCAGCTTACGCAGTTGGCGAGGTCCCTCAAGACCGGCAAAATGCTTACCTTCCACCGGAGGCAACGCCCTAATGACAATTTCAGCCGGACTAAACCAAAGACGCTTGGGGGGCAGTAGCTTATTGGTCCCATCGAGGCACAAGGGAACCAAACGCACATCTAACTCTGCAGCCAAGCGAAAGGCCCCATTATAAAAACGCTGTAAACCGCCAGTGCGACTACGGTGTCCTTCAGGGAAAAACAGGAGGTGCCCACCCTTACTAAAGGTGGCCGCGGCAGAGCTAAGGATTTCTTCCCAGTCCAAACTCTCAACGTCCTGGTATCCGGCCAACCGCATAAACCAGCCGTACCAGGGCATGCGAAAAGGCCAGGCCCGTACCGCAAAGGTGACATCGAAGGTTGGGAGCAACGCCATACAATAAGTATCGAAAAAGGAGAGGTGATTGACCACTAGCAGGCAGGGTTCACCGGACGTCAAATGCTGGAACCCCTCGCGACGAAACCTGACAAAAGGCTTCATAACAAAGAGGCATCCCTGCCCATATATCCAGATAAAGTGGCGCATGATACGTCCACTATCCCAATTAGTGACCAGCTTCCAAAGCACAAATCCCAAGGGGAAAAGAAGTACTCCAAGCACAGTGCAGAGAGCCAGTAGCGGATAAACGACAAGGTTCATCACCACCACAGACGGCCCGAACAAGCGTGTCACCTTGCCGCCAGACTTTTCTTGTACAACATCTGATACTGCCGCCATTGGCTATTCCTACTTTAAGTTCGGTCAAAAAAGTCCAGAGAGACATTACAAAAAATCTGTCCTACAGAGTTGCAGGTCAAACTTTTTACTTAGTCATTTCCTTTTAATCTGACGGCTTTTGCCATTTACAAAGCGGTAGATATCACCGAGGGTGCGGATCTCTCGGATCTCCTCCTCTTCGCGAATTTTGAACTTGAACGCCCCTTCCAGAACGATCACCATGTCCACCGTATCAAGACTGTCGAGCCCCAAATCCTCATAGATATTAGCATCGGGAGTCATCGACGCTGGATCGAGTTCAAACTCCTCTACCAGCGAAGAATTAATCAAATCAATTATCTGCTGTTCAGTCATGCTTGAATCTCCTTACCACAATCGATGAATTAACGCCCCCAAAGGCGAAACTGTTTTTGACAAAAGTGTCGATCTCGGTTGCTTGAACCAAGCGTAAATAGTTAAGGGTGCTGCAAGCCGGATCCACCTCCTCCAGATTGAGGGTCGGCACCAGCCTGCCCCGGCTCATCATTTCCAATGAAGCAATCAGCTCGAGGGAACCACTGGCCGCCATAGTGTGTCCCATATGACCTTTTAAGCTGCTGACAGGCACCAGCTCCCCAAAGATTCGAGAGATGGCCTCGCTTTCGGCAATATCCCCCTGCTCGGTAGCCGTGGCGTGGGCATTGATGTAATCAATTTCATCCGCACCAAGGTCGGCGTCCTCCAGGGCCAGGCGCATGCAACACTCCATGGCCTCGACATTGGGGTTGGCGATACTTCTCGGATCCGAAAGCGTGGCAAAACCGCCAATCTCAGCAAGGATAGGCACGCCACGTTCGATGGCAGAATCAAGGGATTCGATTAATACCACCCCCGCCCCTTCGGCACAGACGACACCGTCCCTGGCCCGATCAAAGGGCCTAGGTGTGCAGCTAGGAGAGTCATTGAAGGCGACTGATGCGGCATTGATATTATCGAAGGTCGCCGCCGTCAGCGGGTGAAATTCATCGGCGCCACCACAAAGCATCATGTCCTGCTTGCCCATGGCAATGAGCTCATAACCGTAACCGATGGCCTGGCAGCCCGTGGAGCAGGCCGCAGACGGAGCCAAAAGACGGCCGCTGATACCCAAAGCTTGCGCCACATTGGAAGCGCAAGTATGGTTCATAATCTGGAAAAAGATCGTTGACTTCATCCGCTCCAGACTGGAATCGGTGAAAAAATCCCGGAAGAGTTCTTCGGTCGTCTTGGTACTGCCGACCGTGGAACCAAGGGAGATCCCCAGTCGACCTCCTGTCAGCTGTTCAGTGGTCACTCCAGATTGAGCCAAAGCATCCTGACTGGCCATAGTGGCAAAGATCGACATGGCGGACATGGAACGACGATCCTTACGCGGGATCTCTTTAGGATTAATGCCGGATACTTTGGCAGCCACCCTGGTGCGAAGGCCACCGATAGCCGCCAGGTCGGGAAAATTCTGCACAGCGCTGCGACCAGCTAAAAGCCCTTCCATCAGCGTTTCAACACCTCTTCCATAGGGCGAGACGCTCCCACAACCTGTGATAACAACCCTCCTCAACTGCATGCCTTCACCCTTTCAAGTAACTGATCCTGCCCCAGCATCTGACCACAGGTCAAAAATCCGGACAGCGCGCCTCCGAGCACCCCGGGGGCCACCACTGCCTGACCAGCGAGAAACAGGCCCGGCACCCGGGTTCTTGCCATGGGATTATACTGTCCCACCCTATGCTTCACTCCGTAGAGCCCTCCCGCAGGATTGGCGGCAAAGTCACGTATGGTCAGTGGCGTGGCGCCGGCGGACACCTTAAAGGTGCCTCGCAATTCGGGACAGCTCCGTTCGATGTGGCACTGCATGCGCTCCATAGTCTCTTCCTTGAACCGCAGGTATTCTACTGGCCGCTTGCCCAAGGAGGAACCGCTCCAACGGGCAGTGCAGTCCTGCTCAGCTGGGCAGATAGCAACAAAGCCCCTTGCCCCGGGCCCCTTATCATCCGGTGCAGTTCCGGCCATATTGATTGGTCGCTCCTCCAGCGGTCCCCCGCCCAAGCCCTCCAAAGGTCTCCCTAGGCGGCCAAGAAACAGATTGCTTCCTTGCAACAATTGGCTCGGAGTCTCGCAGGCAGCATAGAGCATTAGGGCAGAAACGGTCTCCTCTAAATTTTCGAGTCGACGGCGATAAACCGGTCGCAACAGTTCCGATGGCACCAAATCGAGCACCACCTGCGGATGGACAGTGGCGACACAGTTACGACAAGCAACTACCTCCCCATCGGCCATGGTCACGCCGGCAAGAGTGCCATTCGCAGCGAAGCTAAACTTCTGAGCCGCCTGCCCAAGAAAAACATCCACCCCTAACTCGTCCAGGCGTTGTTCAAAGGCTTGGACAAGACTCAGCCCTCCCCCTTTCAGGCCATGAACCGACTCATAATAGAGCCCAGCAACACTGGCATGAAGAAAGAAGGGAACTTGATCAGGCGGAACACCATAGAGCAAAGAATGCATGGACAACAGCCCCTTGAGGGCGGTATTGCCAATGAGTTGATCGAGAACCTCTCCCAGAGAGGGACCATGAACTCCAAGCATAGGCTTGACTTGACCAAATTCGAGGTCAAGATTCAGATAAGGGATTGCCTGACAAGCCTGTTGCACCATCGCCAGATACTTGTCAATACCTTCCCGCTCCTGCGGAAAGGCTGTACAGAGCCTATCTCGTAACGCTTCACGACCGATAGGAAAGTGAAACTCTTCCTGGGTCTCAACATCACGGAAGGTATCGAAGCGATCGGCGGCAAAGGAGTACTTTTCAAGTTTTTCGGCAATCCCAAGATAACGGAACAGCACATCGAGGACTTCCCCGTCCCCCAAACCACCGGAATAGTGGAACCCAGTGTCATAGTAGATACCCTGGCGGGAGAAGCCTCGCAGTACAGGGGCCAGAACGGGCGCCTGTTCAACCAACGCAACCCGGTGACCATATTGAGCCAAAATAGTTGCTGCAACCAAGCCCGAAATACCAGACCCGATAACTACCTGATCATAGATCATCAGTCATACCTCAGAACCAGGCATGAATTGGTCCCACCGAAACCAGCCGAGTTACACAGTACTAGTTCAGGAGTGAGCTGAATGGCTTCCGTAGCTATCCGCAAACCACGACTGTTTTCATCCGGGGTTTCAAAATTGATATTGGGAGCAATAAACCCCTTTTGGGCCATAAGGGTCGTATAGACAACCTGGGAGGCCCCTGACATCCAAAGTTCGTGCCCGGTCATCGACTTAACGGATGATACCCAGGGACGACTGGAACCGAAAACGGCGGCAATATTATCAGCTTCTGCAGCGTCACCTGCAGGAGTAGAGGTGGCATGGGCGCACACGTAATTAATATCGGCCGGTTTCAGGCCAGCACCATCGATCGCCTTGCCCATCGCCCGCTGAAGACCCCCGCGGCTAGGAACGGAGAGGTGCTGTCCATCAGAAGAAAATGCATAGGAAAGCACCTCTCCCAAGATCGTTGCCCCCCGAGCCTCTGCCAGGTCGTAGCGTTCCAACACCAGGGCGGCTGCCCCACCACTGGGAACCAGGCCGTCACGACCGGCATCGAAGGGCCGACTGGCGGTGGCCGGAGATTCCATACCAACAGAAAAAGCACCCAGGGCATCAAAACTGCACATAGACTCCCAGTTAATTTCCTGGGCGCCACCACAAATGACACGTTCCTGCCGCCCCATGGCAATCAAGTCCGCCGATTGGCCGACCGCGTGCCCACCGCTGGAGCAGGCAGAACTCAGGGTCCAGCAAGCCCCCTGAGTTTGTAACAGGGTGTTGAGATTCATCGTGACACTACTGGTCATCGAACGAAAAACCAAGCCGCTGCCAATGAGTTTAGTTTCGCCCTTTTCTCTTAGCAAGTCGGCCTGCTCAATCGCAGCAATACAACTAGAGTCGCAGCCGAAAATAAGGCCGGTCTCATCATTCTTAACCTGCTCGGGTGCCAACCCGGCCATTCCGATAGCATCCTTTGCTGCAGTGTAAGCCTGGATAGCAAAATCCGGCATGGTTTTGCGCTGCTTCCGCGACAATATCGAGGTGGCATCGAATCCCTTGACCATCCCGGTCAAAGAGCTGCGAAATCCAAGCTTGCGACGATTCTCGTCCAGCACAATCCCTGACTGTCCCAAGCGTAAAGCTTCGGCGACAGACTCCACGTCACTGCCGAGACAGGAAACAATTCCAACCCCAGTGATGGCAACCCGGTACATATTCCCCTTCAAAACAAAAGAAAAGCCGGCAATAACCGTTGCCGACAAATAACGCTTGGGCGCTTTCCGCCCGGTGGAGCTTACATATAGGCTCCACCATTAACGGAAAAGACCTGCCCTGTTATGTAAGAAGCTTTCTCGGAACATAGAAAACTGACCAATCCGGCAACTTCCTCCGGCTGGCCAATCCGACCGAGAGGGATCATTGGCAAAATCCGTTCTTTCGGCAGGTCCTGAATCATTTCGGTTTCAATAAAACCAGGCGAAACCGCATTGACCAGAATTTTGCGCTTAGCCACTTCAGCAGCTAGAGACTTAGTCGCCCCAATCAGGCCCGCCTTGGCTGAAGAGTAATTAAGCTGACCTGCAACTCCACTCTGTCCCGAAGTAGAGACGATATTGACTATACGGCCGCAGCGTTTTTTTATCATGCCGGTAAGAACCGTCTTAGTTACATTGAAAAAACCGTCTAGATGAACTGAAAGCACATCCTTCCACTCGCTCTCCTTCATCCAGATCATCAAGGTATCCCGAGTGAATCCAGCATTATTGACCAGAACGTGCGGAACCTGGTCTGCTAGCAATGGGTCAAGGGCAGACCGCACCGCTTCGCCATCCGCAACATCGAAAGGGACCAGCGTACACTTACCGCCAAGGGCCTCTATTTCAGCCGCAACCTTATTTGCCGCCTTCAAATCGCTGCGGAAGATAAGCCAGATATCAAAACCATTACGGGCCAGATCCACCGCTATTGCAGCACCGATCCCTTTGCTGGCCCCTGTCACCAAGGCAATTTGCCGAACATCCTTATTCAATATCTGAATCCTTTTCTTGATCGGCCACCATCACCGACCTGGAATAATGACTCACTGCTTATCTGATTGCCTTGACTCGGCCATTGCTATCAAAGTCAACGCCGATGGTGCGAAACCGGTTGCCCCAATAGATCCAGCTCGAGGCGTCTAAAGAGGGGGTCCGATGGGTTGGCGGATATCCCAGAGCCGCCAGCACTCCCTTTTTGCTCATACCCACATAAGCCTTTCCTGCGGCAATACCCTTTTTATCTTTGCTGGAAAACCGGGACAAGGATACGGGCTTAGATGAAGTGATTTTCTCAATATACTCACCTATGCCCA
>JAIOSZ010000166.1 GCA_021107335.1 Desulfuromonadaceae bacterium
ATTATGGCGGCGAGCAGGATTCCTCCCCCCAGCCAGTAGATCTGTTTAAGATAGACCGGGAACGCCAGGGTCGACCCGGAAGAGGTGGCGCTGTAGAGGTTAGCGATGCCGATCAAAGCGGTCAGCATGACCAGTAGCAGCAGTGGCCAGTCGAAATGGGTTATCAGGCGGCGATCGAACATGGCGACTATTCTCCCTCGGATGTACTGCTGTCGGGGGGCGGCAGCTTGAAGTAACTTTTGAACATGGTCCTGGCAATGGGCGCTGCGGCACTGCTGCCGTGGCTGCCGTGCTCGACTACCACCGCCACCGCAATTTCTGGGTTGGAGGCCGGCGCGTAGGCGGTGAACAGGGCATGGTCGCGCAGTCGGTAGGGAATCTCTACATCCTGCTTTCGACGTTTGCGTTGGTGAACAACTTGCGACGTGCCGGTTTTCCCGGCGAAAGGAAGTTCTTTGATGCGGCTCATCCAGGCGGTGCCGTGGGGCTCGTTGACAACTGCCTTCAGGCCCTGACGCAGAGTGTCGAGTTGGGCTTGGTCGAGGTGGGCCTGTTGCATGATTTGTGGTTTAGGCTCCAGCTGAACATTGCCAGCCATGTCTTCGATACGCTTAACCAGATGGGGCCGTAGTACATTGCCGCCGTTGGCAACAGTGGCCATCATAGTGGCTAGTTGTAGCGGAGTGGTGAGGATGTAGCCCTGGCCGATGGAAGCGATCAGGGTTTCGCCTCGGTACCAGCGGTCGTTGAACTTTTGTTGCTTCCATTGTTGGTCGGGTATCAGGCCTTTGCGTTCGCCGGCTAAGCCTAGACCGGTTGGTGCTCCCAGGCCAAGACGGCGGGCCATGGCGGCAATACGATCAATGCCGACCTGTTGACTCACTTCATAAAACCAGACGTCGCAGCTTTCCTTTAGGGCCTTTTTTAAGTCGGTGATGCCGTGACCGCCCTTTTTCCAACAACGAAAGGTGCGATTGCCGACGGTTAATTGACCTTGGCAATTGACCTTGGTATGAGCTGTTGTTTGATCGTTTTCCAAGGCCGCTAAAGCGGTGACGATCTTGAAAATCGAGCCGGGGGGATATTGGCCCTTGAGGGCGCGGTTTTGCAGGGGGTCGAGGTGGTTTTGCAGCAGTTCGACCCATTCTTTGCCGGTGATGCCGCGGGCGAACAGGGAGGGGTCGTAGCCCGGCTTGCTAACCATGGCCAGCACCTCGCCGGTATGCACATCAAGAGCCACTGCGGCACCGGCCTGGTCGCCAAAAGCCGCTTCGGTGGCTAGTTGCAGGTCGCGGTTGATGGTCAGAGTGACACGATTGCCCGGTATCGGTTCCTGGGTTTTGAGAATGCGCAGTTTTTTCCCCTTAACATCGACTTCTACGCGACGTTCGCCGGGAATGCCGTTAAGGTAGGGTTCGATAGCCTTTTCCAGGCCATTTTTGCCGACGAAATCGCCGCCGTGATAGATTTGGTAGGGGGCGGTGCGCAGCTCTTCTTCGGTAATCTCTCCTAGGTAGCCAAACAGATGAGCGGCCGATTTTCCGTAAGGGTAGAAGCGCACCGGACGAACTTCGGTTAGAACTCCGGGCAGTTCGAAAGAATGCTCCATGACCTGTTCGAGTGCGCGGCGACTGACATCATCCGCCAGGGGCACCGGGCGGTAGCGGGGAAAGCGTCGTCCGGCAGCCCAGCGTTGCTGTAGGGTTGCTAAGTCGAGATTGAGGAGTTCAGATAGCCGCGCCAGCAGTTTTTCAGGGTCTTCGACTTCCTGACGCAATGCGGCGATGCGAAATGCGGGCCGGCTGTCAACCAGCATGTG
Source organism: Desulfuromonadaceae bacterium (assembly GCA_021107335.1). GTDB lineage: Bacteria > Desulfobacterota > Desulfuromonadia > Desulfuromonadales > Syntrophotaleaceae > Syntrophotalea_A. The sequence goes on from JAIOSZ010000166.1 coordinate 1,820, forward strand.
ACCGTCCCGATCGACGATCGGTCCTCGGGGTGCGGCAATGGGGATATAGCGGGTGCGGTTCTTTTCCGACAAAGCCTGGTAGGTGTCGGTCTGAATGATCTGAAGATACCAGAGGCGCAGAAACAGCAGCACGAAGATCGTTAGGGCCGCCAGGGAGGCGATAATAAATCGTTTTTTCAGGGCAGGTGAGCCCGACCAGCCGGTGTTAAGGGCCATAAATAGTGAGTCCGGATTACAGGCGTTTAGCGCTGCGACGCAGTGATTGATGACGGCGCAGCAACTGCGGGATAGAAAGTAGCAACCAGGCGCAAATCAGGTTGAGTAGGACTTGTAACGGCAAGGAGCTCAGGATGTTGCGCCAGACTGGCCCGGCATCGGTTAGAAAACCGAGCAGAAAAATCAACATGGCAGCCTGAAACAGAGTGCCGCAAAGTACCATGAAAAGCATCAGGATTGGGCTGCCGGTATGAAGTCGTTCGGCCAGCCCGCGCAGAGTCAGGTATAGGACTAGAAAAATTAGGCCATAGAGTCCCAAGCAGCTGCCGGCAAAGCTGTCCTGCAGCAGTCCAAGGGTGTAGGCTGCCAGGCCGCCGTAAAAGCCCTGCCGATAGAGTCCGAGGTAGATGACCAGAATCAGCAGTAGTTCCGGAGTTAGCCGCAGGGGCAGCAGTGCTGGGGCTATGGCGGTTTCGACCAGAATGCCAGCAAGGCCGAGGAAGAAATAGCCGACTACCAGATTCACGGTATTTCCCCTAGTAGCACTAATACTTCTTCAAGGCGGCTGAAGTCAACCTTTGGGATTACGGTGACGGTCTGAAACAGTCCGTACGCTTCCCGTTCGATATCGCTGGCCTGACCGAGGATCAGCCCCTTGGGGAAAGTGCCACCGGTGCCTGAGGTGACAATGTGGTCGCCGACCGCAATGTCATCACGGCGCAAGGCAAATTCGAGGGTCAGATAGTCGCCCTGGCCGCGGCAAATGGCCCTGGTCCGGCTACGCTGTGCCAGGGCCGCCACGCTGGATGAGGCGTCCGTGACCAGCAATACCCGTGATTGTCGGGGGGTGCATTTAACAACCCGGCCGACAGCCCCTTCGGCCACCACCACAGGTAAACCTTCTCGCAGGCCGTGTTTGCTGCCTTTATCGATGAGTACGGTGCGAAACAGGCTGCTGGCGTCGACGGCGATGATCCGCGCTGCCACCCCGGAAAAGCCGCTGGCTTCACGGAAGTCGAGGAGCTTTCGCAGCCTTTTGTTGGCGAGGCGCACCTCCTGCAAGTCGGTCAATTCACTCTGCAGTCGACGATTCTCAGTCCGGAGTATTTTGTTCTGTTCTTCGGTGTTGATCAACCAGAGGTAGCGACTCCACATTCCGTTTACTGTGCAACAGGTACTGTCAAAGCTGTACAGCAGCGGTGCCGCGATCTGTAACACAACCTTTTCGAAGAGGGTTGTGTTGCTTTGGTGGCGGAGGTTGGTCGAATAGAAGAGCAGGGCGGCCAGTACCAGGCCGCCGGCCAATAATCGAACGCGGTATTTGCGAAATAGCTCCAGCATAGCGGTAAAATTCGCAGAAAAAGAGTCAGCCAAAGAAAAAAGAGGGCTTGGCGCCCTCTCCCCTGCTGAAAACCCCCCGAGGGAAATTACTCAGCAAGATCGCGAAATGGTTGAATATCCTCAAGGCCAACAGGTGCAGCTTTGGGTTGGTCTTTGGCGTTTTTGGTTCCCCCCAAGAGGGCCTTGCAACCCCGAGAACCGACCAACCTGCAAGGGTGCAACGCGTTTAGGAAGAGATGGTGACCCGCTTGAGCAGGTCAAGTTCGTCCAGTACCTTGCCGGAGCCAAGGACAACACAGGACAAAGGCTCTTCGGCGATGACCACCGGTAGGCCGGTTTCTTCAGCCAGCAGCTTGTCAAGGTTGCGCAGGTAAGCGCCGCCACCGGCCAGAACGATGCCCTTGTCGACGATGTCGGCGGCTAGTTCCGGTGGTGTCTGCTCCAAGCAAATGCGGACTGCTTCGACGATGGCATTGACCGTCTCGGACAGGGCTTCTCGGATTTCTGCGGAGTCGATCTGAAGGGTTTTGGGGATACCAGAGACCAGATCACGGCCCTTAACCGCCATGGTGCGGATTTTCTCTTCGGGGTAAGCACTGCCGATCTCGATTTTGATCTGCTCGGCGGTACGTTCGCCGATAAGCATATTGTATTTGCGTTTAAGGTGCTGGCCAATAGCCTCGTCGAGTTTGTCACCACCGACCCGTACGCTTTTAGCGTAGACTATCCCGGCCAGGGAGATGATGGCCACCTCGGTGGTGCCGCCGCCGATGTCGACGACCATGTTGCCCGAGGCTTCCGTGATGGGCAGGCCGGCGCCGATGGCCGCAGCCATCGGTTCTTCGATCAGGTAGACTTCGCGGGCCCCGGCCGATTCGGCTGATTCCTTGACCGCGCGTTTTTCTACCTGGGTGATGCCGGAGGGAACGCAGATAACGATCCGCGGCCGCACCAGGGTCTTGCGGTTATGGACCTTTTGAATGAAGTAGCGCAGCATCTCTTCGGTGATGTCGAAGTCGGCGATGACGCCGTCTTTCATGGGTCGAATGGCAATGATGCTGCCGGGGGTTCGGCCCAGCATCTTTTTGGCTTCCATGCCGACCGCCAGAACCTTTCTCTGGCCCATATGATCCTTTTGTACCGCCACCACCGACGGCTCGCTGACCACGATGCCCTTACTCTTCAAATAGACAAGAGTATTGGCGGTGCCGAGGTCGATAGCCAGATCATTGGAAAACATACCGAAGATGACGTCAAAAAGGTTGAACATTAGATGCGGACTCCTTTTAACCGACCACTGGGTCAAGCGGCTCGGACAGGCAATGCAGGGTGTAGAAAAATGTCAGTTACATTACCAGAACAACGAGCTGTTTTCAAGGGGCAAAAGGAGAAAGCAGTTGCAATTTTAAGGCCGATTGACTACCATGCTTTTTTTCGTTTGTAGCCTGAAAACATATAGTTAAAAGGAGTCTTTGCCGATGCTGGACTTAATAAGAAGAAAACAGAAATCGGTGGTGGTCAAGATTGTGTTCTGGGTCATCATTGCTGCCTTTGTCGGAACTATTTTCCTGGTCTGGGGCCAGGGCGGGCGAGACAGCGGAGCCGATGGCGACGTGGCGGTTAAAATTAACGGCCAACGGTTGACCTTTGGCGATTTCCGTGGCGTCTATGACAATATGCGACGCCTTTATCAGAATATCTACCGCGAAGGCTTCACCCCCGAGAGGGAAAAACAACTCGGACTTGAAGGGCAGGCACTGGAGAGTTTGATCAGTCAGACCCTGCTGTTGCAGGATGCGGACGATCGGGACATCAAGGTATCCAAGAGCGAGTTGGTCGAGGCCATCGCCATGATCCCGGCTTTTCAGGTCGGCGGTGCTTTCAACAAGGAACAATACCTCAAGGTTCTTGAGCATGAGCGTCTGGACTCGGAGGAGTTTGAAGACAGCCAGCGCCATCAGTTGCTGATCGAAAAGGTCCGACAGCAGATCGAAGGGGCGGCTACGGTTAGTGCCGAAGAGGTAGCCGAGGAATATCTGCGCCGCAATGAAAAGGTCAACCTGGCTTATGTGCGCTTGGCGCCAGCCCTTTTTGAAAGCAAGGTCAAGGTTAATGACGAGGCGTTGCAGGGCTATTACGATAATCATCAGGAGCAGTTCCGGGTGGCCGAGACGGTGGCTTTGAACTACCTTAAGTTCGAACCGGCCAGGTATGAAGGGGAGGTTGATCTCGGTGAGGAAGTGCTGCAGACTTATTACCGGCGTCACCAGGCTCAGTTCGATGTAGCCGAGCAGGTCCAGGCCTCGCACATTCTATTGCGCGTCGACGCCGATGCGGCGCCGAAGGTCAAGCAGCAGAAGCGCCAATTGGCTGAAAAGCTTCTTTTGCAAATTAAGAACAAAGATAATCAGAACTTCGCCGAATTGGCCCGTCGTTATTCGGATGATGCCGGCAGCGCTGCTCAAGGTGGTGCCCTGGGCTTTGTTACCCGTAGCACTATGGTGCCGGCCTTCGAAGAGGTGGTCTTTTCCCTGCAGCCAGGTCAGCTAAGCGACATTGTCGAGACCAATTTCGGCTACCATATTATTCTCTGCCAGGGCCGTATCGAAGCGGGGGTCAAAGAGTTGGCTGACGTTCTCGATGAAGTCAAAGCGGGGGTTATCAAGGAACAATCCCGTCAGTTGGCTATGGAAAAAGCTATGGATACCTACAATATTCACCGCAAGAGTGGTGACCTAGCTGCGGCCGCCGAAGCCAACGGTCTGACCGTGAAGACCTCCTCTGCTTTTGAACGGGGCTCTACGGTACCCGGTGTCGGTAAGGCGTCGGAACTTAACCAAGCGGCCTTTAAACTCAAGGACAATGAATTGGGCCGACCGGTGCCTCTGGCTACCGCTATCTATCTGCCGGTCCTAAAGGAGCGTCAACCCAGCCATGTGGCCGAACTGGCGAAAGTGCGGACCGCTGTTGAATCAGCTTATCGCCAGGAGCAGAGTTACCCCTTGGCTCGCCAGGCGGCAGAAAAGCTGTTGGCCGACGTGCAGGGCGGCAAAACGTTGCTTGCCGCTGCCCGTAAGGCGAAGCAAAAAGTCGAAGAGACCGGTTTCTTCTCCCGCTCTTACGGTACTTTTGTGCCGCGCATCGGTAGTGCTGCGGGTGTGGCTGCTGTAGCTTTTGATCTCAGCAAAGAAAAGATCACCGCTGACCAGGTTTTCGAGGTGGACGGTAAGTCTGTAGTCGTTGCCTTCAAGGCCCGTCAACAGGCCGATATGTCCAAGTTGGATGATGAAAGTCGTGCCGAGTTGGAGAAGGTCCTGCTCGCTCGCAAAAAAGAAACCCTACTTGAAACCCGTCTTCAAGAACTGCGAAAAGAGGCCGATATCCATATCCATCCGGCCTTGCAAAACTCTCTTAAGGAAGAAGATCTGGCATCATGACACCCATCGTATTGCAAAGCGACTGCAGCGATCTGCAGTTAGTCAACCGTGGCAAGGTCCGTGATATTTATGACCTTGGCGAACATCTGTTGATCGTCACCAGTGACCGTATTTCCGCCTTTGACGTAATCATGAACGAAGGCATTCCCGACAAGGGTTTTGTTCTGACTCAGGTCTCCAAGTTCTGGTTTGAGCGCATGACCGATATCGTGCCCAATCACCTGGTGGCCACTGAGGTCAACGATTTTCCGGCAGTGACACACAAATACCGGGACCAGCTTGAAGGACGCAGTATGCTGGTCAAAAAGGCCTCGCCGCTGCCCATCGAGTGCATCGTTCGCGGTTATATTACCGGCTCCGGCTGGAAGGAATATGGCCGCCAAGGAAGTGTCTGCGGGATTATCCTGCCCGCCGGTCTGCAGGAGAGCCAGCAGCTTCCAGAGCCGATCTTTACCCCTTCGACCAAAGCGGAACTGGGTGCCCACGATGAGAACATCTCCTTTGATAAGGCCTTGGAGTTGTGTGCACCGGGACTGGCCCAGCAGGCCAAGGAAACCAGTTTGGCCATCTATCTGCGGGCAAGGGAAGAACTGGCTGCCAAGGGTATTATCATCGCCGACACCAAATTCGAATTTGGTCTCTTTGAGGATCGGCTGATCTGGATCGACGAAGCCCTGACTCCCGATTCATCCCGCTTCTGGCCTGCGGACCAATATTGCCCCGGCGGTTCCCAGCCAAGTTTCGATAAGCAGTTTCTGCGGGATTACCTGGAGACCCTCGATTGGAATAAACAGGCTCCGGCGCCCGCCTTGCCGGCAGAGATTGTGCGCAAGACCTCGGAAAAGTATCTCGAGGCTATGGAGCGGATCACTGGCAGCAAGAGCTGACCCGTATTGTTTTCGATTTAGCGATAATAGAAAAGGCGCCATTCCAAAGGGAGTGGCGCCTTTTCTTGTTGCATATCGAATGAAAGGGTACGGTTAAGCATCCTCAAACAGGTAGTGTGGGGCGTTGCGCTGCAACTCCAGGTATTCATTGAAAGGGCCAAAAAAAACCCCCTGTGATAACGAATCACAGGGGATGATGATGCAGGGTAAGGTTCTCTGGAATTTTTAGCGGGGCACTACCTTCATCGCAGCTGCGGCCTTCGCGGCCTGCTTGCGAGCCTCTTCAACGTCGTCAGCGAGGACCAGAGCTACCGCCATGCGCCGGCCGGGGCGGGTGTCGGGCTTGCCGAACACGCGCACCTTGCTGCGGGGTACGGTCAACGCCTCCGCCACGCCGGTGATGCCGACATTGTCGGAATGTTCCGTGGCCAGCACTACGTGGGATGCTCCAGGGGAGAGGAGCTCAATCTCCGGTACCGGCAAACCGAGAATCGCGCGTACATGCAGTTCGAATTCCGACATGTTTTGGCTGACCATGGTCACCATGCCCGTGTCGTGGGGGCGCGGTGAGATTTCGCTGAAAAAGACCGTGTCGCCTTTTATGAAGAATTCAACGCCGAAAAGACCGGTGCCACCCAGGGCGTCGGTGACGGCCTTGGCTTGGTTCTGTGCTTCTTTCAAGGCTGCCGGAGTCATGGCCATGGGCTGCCAGGATTCCTGGTAGTCGCCGCCTTCCTGTACATGACCGATGGGCGGGCAGTAGCTGGTGCCGTTAGCGTGGCGTACCGTAAGCAGGGTGATTTCGTAGTCAAAGGGGATAAATTCCTCGATGATCACCTTGTCGCCGGTGCCCCGTGCTCCGGCTTGAGCATAGGCCCAGGCCTTGTCGATATCGCCCTCTGCGCGAACCGTGCTCTGGCCCTTGCCGGAGGAACTCATGATCGGCTTGACCACGCAGGGCAGGCCGATTTCCTGTACGCCACTGCGAAACTCTTCAAGGGTGCTGGCAAATAGGTATTTGGCGGTGAGCAGGCCCAAATCCTCGGCCGCCAGGCGACGAATGCCTTCCCGGTTCATGGTCAGGTTGGTAGCCCGGGCGGTTGGGATGACGTTGAAGCCTTCCTTCTCGAGTTCGAGCAGGTATTCGGTATTGATCGCCTCAATTTCGGGAACGATGAAGTCCGGTTTTTCCTGGTTGATCACTCGGGACAGAGCCTCGCGATCAAGCATGTCGATAACATGGCTGCGATGGGCCACCTGCATGGCTGGTGCATCGGCATAACGGTCGACGGCTATGACTTCAATGCCGAAGCGCATTGCCTCGATGACCACTTCCTTGCCCAGTTCGCCACTACCGAGCATCAGAATTTTAGTTGCGCCTTGTTTCAGTGGAGTGCCGATCATCGTTGTCCCTCCATTAGGGGTGAAATTGCGGTTTCAGGGTATTGTTGAGGTCCCGTACTATGCAAAATTAACGCTCAATTTTCAAGTTTTTTTTGGACTTGAAAGGGCTCCCGCAAGGATTGAACGCCACATACCTGGAGGTTTATTGTTCTGGTTCTTTCCTGGCTGTTGCCGTCCGGGTACGTATAGTCAAGCTAGTACCCACCTCCATTGCAGAGGGGAGGGCGATCATGGGTGGGTTTCACCTGACGCCCCGGGCAAGCGCTACATAACGCTATTGTTTGCGGTGCTGGAGAAGCTCAAACCGTCATTTGCTGGATATTGCCCATCACCGAGGCGACCCACAACAGTAATCGCCAAGCTCGTAGCATCTCCTCTCGCGAATGGGCTATGACTCGCGCCTTTGGAGAACGCTACAACGCCCAGCTGCGTCTTCAATTGAACAACCTGGTCTGAACGCCACGCTGCCTACGCCGCCGTCCTCTGCATGCGCCGTTGCACAGTCGATGAATTTCCTTACCGGGGCATGATGAAAAGAAGAGTCAAGCTTATGTCTACGGCGAGATGTGGCAAACTGGCGGGCAGCTTTACGGGGCTATGGAAACGGTTTGCGGGTTGTGCCACACCCATGTTCCATGCGAGCCGCAGGTGTCTTGAGTTATGGAGTATTGGCACAGGCTGAAAGGGGGTTGCAAAGGAGACGTCAGTCATCCAAAAGTCGTTTAAGCTCTTTGACGGAGGGAGCTTTTCCCGACAATTTGACCTGCCCGTTTATAGCCAGGGCCGGAGTCATGAGAGCCCCAAAAGCGGTGATCTCCTGAATGTCGGTTACCTTAATTAACTCATATTCCAAGTGCAACTCCTGGGCGGCCGTTTCGGCATTTTTTGCCAGTTTCTTACATTTTGCGCAACCGGTTCCCAAAATCTGAATTTTCATGATTGGCTCCTCGTTGATTCAAATAATAATGGCGTCGTAAAAAGTCCTCCCTACTGCGTTACGGCGTTTTTTCAGGATCTCGACATGCTAGACGTATGCCTTCACCCCTGAAAAAACACCAAGCCTTGTAGAACGAAATTTTTGCTTAGCCATCCTTTAGGTTTTTGAGAATGCATCAAATAATAAGGTTAAACAAATAGCCGACGAGCAGGATGCCGGCACCCACCACGGCGATAAAGGTGGCGATCAGTCGCGGCTTGAGTACCTTGCGCAGAATCACCATCTCCGGAAAGGAGAGGGCGATGACGCTCATCATAAAGGCCAGCACGGTACCCAATGCGGCTCCCTTGCCGAGCAGCGCTTCCACCACCGGAATGATGCCGGCGGCGTTGGTATACATGGGGATGCCGATCAGCACCGAGACCGGCACCGACCACCAGGCGTTCTTGCCCATGATGCCAGCCATGAAATTTTCGGGCACAAAGCCGTGGATGGCCGCTCCGATCAGAATGCCGATGACCACGTAGAGCCAGACCCTGCCGACAATATCCCGCACAGCTTCGATGCCGAAGCGGATCCGTGCTTCCCAGGATTGGCGGTTGTCGGGCATGGCTGCCTGATTGACTTGCAGCTCCCGCACCCAGGCTTCCACATGGTTTTCGAGTTTCAAGCGGCCGATGGTCCAACCGGCTAGCGTAGCAATGAGTATTCCGGTGATAAAGTAGAGGGCGGCGACTTTCCAGCCCAACAGCCCGAACAGCAGCACCAGGGCGATTTCATTGACCATAGGGGCTGAAATGAGGAAGGAAAAGGTGATACCCAGGGGGATGCCGGCGGTAACAAAGCCGATAAACAGAGGCACCGCCGAACAGGAACAAAAGGGCGTCACCACGCCGAGCAGGGCGGCCAGAACATTGCCGGTACTTTCCCGGCGACCGGCGAGGATTTGCCGGGTCAACTCCGGGGTAATAAAACTACGCAATACGCCGACGCCAAATACCACCAGTACCAACAGCATCAAGACCTTAGGGGTATCGTACAGAAAGAATTCCACCGCCGAGCCCAGGTGCGATTCCAGCTGCAGGCCGATGAGGTCGTAGCTGATAAAGCGCGCCAGGGGCAGCAGCTGCCGATAGAGCAGGAACCAGACGATCAGAAATAGTCCAATTTTCACGCCAAGATGCTTGCTGAGGAAATTTCTCTGGGCTGTCCCCTCCGTGGTCATATCTTCATCCGTTTGATGATCCATTGAACGCACTCCGTCAGGCATAAATTGTTTAAGACTGTCAACCAGTCTAAGGTAATCGGAGGCTGAGTCTCTTCTCTGGTAACTCTCTTAGGGCTGGTCCGCCCTATAGGCTCGGGCCAGTACCTCGACCGGGTGAAACACCGGGTAGGGCAGGCAATGATTGAACTGCAGTCGGCAACTCATGCAGTCGGTGACAATAAACTGCGGGTCGCGTTCGCGGATCTTGTCCATCAACGGTCCTCCCAGATCCAGAGACTTTTGGTGAAAATGCTCTTTGAACCCAAAAACTCCCCCCATGCCACAGCAGTCGTAATCGCTGCCGACCTGTTTGATGTCCAATTCGGGAACGAGTTTCAGCAGATCCAGATAGGGCAGCCCCATCTTTTGCTCCCGCAGGTGGCAGGGGGCAAAATAGGCCATGCGTTCCGGCAGAGGCTTGAAATTCGTGGACAGCCTTCCTTCACCATGCAGGCGGGTCAGATACGCTCCGAAATCGAAGAGGTGATCCGATAGGGCGACCCGGTCCAGAGGATCGATGCTAGAGAAATAACCGTCGTCTTTGAGGATCTCCCTGTACATGGATTTCCTCAAGGACCAGAACTGATTCTCGCCCGGCTCGGGGGCCGGAACCTTCAGTTCTTTTTCGTTGGCGTTCACCGACTTCTGGTAGTCGTCAGAATAATAAGCCCGTTCTTTGAGGAGTTTTTTTAGGAAATA
>JAIOSZ010000285.1 GCA_021107335.1 Desulfuromonadaceae bacterium
CTGGCTGTCGATTTGACTGCTGGTGGAAAATGGCGACAGCCGATCTTTACCGGACGGCTGAAGCTGGCCGAAGCGGGGGCTTACCTACCCGCTGCCGGCATCGAACTTAAAGATCTGGGGGTCACGGCTGTCTTTAGCGATGACCGAATGCAATTTTCTGAGCTGGTTGTGCATTCCGGACCGGGCCAATTGCGGGGCAGTGGTTTCATTGGCCTGAAAGATTGGCGTATCGCTGATTATCAGGCCAAGTTTATCGGCGAGAAGTTTCAAGCCGTCGATCTGCCGGAACTGCAGGCGCAGATCGATCCCGACTTGACGTTGGCGGGCACACCCGACCGGTTGCGTATCGACGGGCGGATTACCATCAATGAATTTTTGCTACGGGAACTGGACACTTCCTCAACGGTGAAAGTCAGCGAAGACGTCGTGCTGGTGGGCAGCGAAGGCGAAACCGCTGTACCTGCGGTGCCGCTGGCGGTAAACGCCAATATCGACTTGATCCTTGGCGAGCATGTGTTGGTGAAAGCTGCAGGCCTAGACGCTCGCTTGGAAGGGAAGATGAAGCTCAAGGTGGGGCCAGAAAAAGATCCGACCGGTACCGGCCGAATTAGCGTCGCAGAAGGTGCCTACAGCGCCTATGGCGCCAAGCTCAATATCGAGCGGGGCCATTTGCTGTTCAGCGGTGGTCCGGTGCAGGAGCCGACTTTTGATATCCTCGCATTGCGTACCGTGGGCAAGGTTAAAGCTGGCGTGCGGGTCGCTGGTACTCCTCTTGCGCCCAGGCTCGAACTCTATTCCGAGCCGCCCATGGGCAACAACGACCGTCTGGCTTATATCGTCCTTGGTCGTCCCGTCGCCAGCACCAGTGGTGACGCCGATTTGCTCATGACGGCGGCCGGCGCTCTTCTGTCGCAGGGGGAATCGGTGGTGCTGCAGGATCAGATCAAGCGCCAACTCGGAGTCGACCTGCTCGGTTTCGAGGCTGGGGACGACGATGCATCAACCTCGATGTTGACCGTCGGCAAATATCTGAGCCCCGACCTCTATGTCAGCTACGGTCGGTCGCTGTTTGCCGAAACTAGCGAAGTTCGTATGCGCTATAGCCTCGGTGAACACTTGGAGCTGGAATCAAAGACCGGTACGGAGAGCGGTGTCGATCTCTATTACAAGGTTGAATTCCGCTAAGCTGGTTTAAGCCTTCGGATAAAAGCGTCGGCACGAGAAGGTTCATCGAGGGCAACTAGCAAGCCGCTGGGTTCTTTGCTTTCTGAATTTGTTGCAGGTCGAATATGGGGGCAGTTTTTCAACAGCAGCAGGTCGGGAGGGAACTTAATCCGACTTCAGCAGGCAGCATCGAACGACCTGGCCCTTGCGGAACATAATGATACGGCTATGGTCACCGCAAAAAACATCAGTCGATAACGGTGACCTTTTCAATGATGACCGGTTCTTGCGGCACATCCTCGTAATCTGCGGAGCTGCCGGTAGCCACCTGTTCGATGGTATAGACGACGTCCATGCCGTCAATTACTTCGCCGAAAACCGCATAGCCGTAGATCTCCGGTTTCGATCCGGCATGGTCCAAAGATTTGTTGTCGGCGGTGTTGATGAAGAATTGGGCGCGGGCGCTATTAACCTCCGAGGTTCGGGCCATGGCAATGGTGCCGGTTTTGTTTCGGAGCTTGTTAGGCGCTTCGTTTTTAATCGATTCGTCCGTCGGTTTTTCCGCCAGATCCGGGGTCAGGCCACCTCCCTGGATCATAAAGTCTTTAATCACCCGGTGAAAAATGGTGCCATCGTAATGGCCGGCCCGAGCATAGGCGATAAAGTTGGCTACGGTAACAGGGGCTTTGGCCGCGTTGAGTTCAAGAATAATTTCGCCCAGGGATGTTTCCAGCTGGATCAGGGGGTTAGAGGCGCTCACGGGGATACTCCTTGTCGAATTCAATCGATGTGACAGATGTTTACAGCAGAGATCAACAGGTCAAGAAATTATAGAGATCGGGCGGAATTCAAGCAAGGGAGAAGTGAACTCTTTCAGAGCATGCCAGGGTCACGAGCGTTGATTGCTGCGATTCGATCAGAGATTATTGCGAGAGGCAAAAAAAAATGGCGTGCCGCTTAGGAGGGAAAGCAGCACGCCGAAAGGGTGGAAGGCCTGTTTTATCTTCTGTACTATTCAGATCGGCTCAGTGATGAAAAAGCTTTAGAGTTAATTGGTTAGCTCCACTAAACAGCTGTGATGCAATTACAGGCAGAAGCCGTCGATCATCTCTACCAGTTCTGGAATCTGCGGCTTACTGATCGAGCCACTGGCTCCTACCGAGGTGCACTTGGCGGCCATCTGGTCGGTAATCAGTGAGGAGAACATGATGATCTTGAGATTTTTTAGGCCAAGCTCCTCACGAACCTTGCGGCACAGGGTCAGGCCGTCCATCTGCGGCATTTCGATATCGGTAATCAGCATATTGAGCTGTTGCAGGAACTCTTCTTCTGAGTCGACCTGCTCATGGAGTTTTTTCAAGGCTTGGTAGCAGTCGTCGCCATCAACGAAGGTAGTCAGCTGGGTGTAGCCTGCATTGGTCAATACCCGTTGAATACCGGTGCGAATGATAGACGAATCCTCAGCCATCATCACTTTGATCTTCTGACGCCGCTCAGTTTTGCTCAGGCCTTCTGCCGAAGTGTCCTGTTTCTCAACCGCCGATCCTGCAAAAACCTTACTCAATTCAGGGTCGAGTTCGGTCAGGATGTGCTCCAGGTCAACGAGCAGGATTTCTTTGCTGCCGACATTGATGCTGCCGGTGAAGCGGGGTCGGAACTTATCGATAAAGGGAGCCATCGGCCGGACATCCTCCCAGCTGACGCGGTGAATTTGATTGACGTCGTCAACCAGAAAGCCCGTCACCTTGCGGTTGAACTGGCAGACTAGCACCACGGGTCGTTCTGGGCCCTCGCCGTCAGGCTGCTGGGGGTTGAGATGTTTGTTCAAGTCGATTAAGGATATGGATTGACCCCGCACCAGATAGGTTCCCAGCACCGATGGTTCACTCTGCGGCAGGGTGGTGGTTTTTTCGGGTTCGTATTGAATGATCTCCCGTAGCTTCTGGACGTTGATACCAAAGGACTGCTCTCCCAGATAAAATTCCAGGATCTCCATTTCATTGGTGCCGCTTTCCAGCAAAATCTCTTGGCTGGGTCTGTCTTCCATCATTGCTTTCGCTCCGTATAAAAGATAAAAACTGCACTATTTCAATTTAAGGTCGATAAATGGGTCATTATCCTGACGCAAAACAAATGTTCAATAGTACGTTGCGTCAAAATATTGGTTGCGGTCCAAATATTTGCGCGGGTCAGGTATTGGCTATGAGAGTATTGCACAAACTGTGACAATGTCTGCTCAAGGCAGAAGTAAAAATGTGAAATGTCTAAAAAGTTGAGTTCACACAGGAGCTGGCGGGGGCATAGATAATCTGTGTCAGCCTGAGTCGCCGCGCCTAAATCTTCAGAATAACTTGGGTTTTCATGCTTTGAGTCGGTCCCTCTTGATTTTTCCACCATCCGAAGGGTGAGAGTGTTTTTCGCTAGGCAGAAAATCTTTTTCATCCAATAAGTCCCACCATTACTCATGTAGCTTTACCTCATTGTGTTGCCTTGAAAGCCCCATGCGCCCCACTTGTGGGGCGTGTTCTGCCACACCTGTGACCCGGTTTTTGGTTGCCACGACGAATAATCACCATTATCTTTTGTTTTTGGACAAAATCTTTGGGAAAGAGTTTACTCGATTCGGGCTCCTAATTTGAAAAGGTGGAGTCGATCGGCAAGTTGTTCTTGACGGGTAAACAGCCGCGTCAGCCTGACGGCCGACGGACCTGTGCTGAAAAGGGTCAAGGTCAATCGACAGGTAATCGCCGATATCTGATTCTATAATCGCACAAGTACCGTAGAGAGATTGACCATGGACTCAGTCATTCAAGTAGAAAAGGTCATTCAAGACTTCTGGGCAACTTCCCCAGGTAACAGCCTGCATCTTGGAACCGGCGAGAAGGCTTGGGCAATGCCGCATGTCGCGATAGCTCGGGGGGATGACCCTCTGTTCCTCCGTAACAAAGAGATGATCGGTCCTTTCCTCTGGACGCCTGAAGAGGCCTACGCCCTTGCCTTCCCCGAGACCCCGGCGCCTGCCCGCGAACTGCGGGTCATCAGCTATGTGCTGCCGCAGACCTCGGAAACCCGTGCCGATCAACGCCTGG
>JAIOSZ010000311.1 GCA_021107335.1 Desulfuromonadaceae bacterium
AAGTTCTTTCTCAGCTTTACCATGGAAGAAAGCTGCGGTAAGTGTGCCCCTTGCCGTATTGGTTCCAAGAGGCTGTTTGAGGCTCTGGAGCGGATCACTCTTGGGCACTCCAGTTTAGCGGAACTGGAGCGTCTCGAAACCTTGGCCCGGCAGATCAAGGATACCGCTCTGTGCGGTCTCGGACAGACCATGCCCAATCCGATACTGTCCACGCTGCGGGTTTTCAAGGATGAGTATTTAAATCATGTGCTGGATAAGAAATGTCCGGCAGGGGTCTGCAAGAATCTTCTCGAGTACTATATCCTGCCGGAGAAGTGCACCGGCTGTACCCTGTGCGCTAAGATCTGTCCCGTCTCTTGTATCAGTGGTCAGGTTAAGCAGTGCCATGTCATCGATCAGGACCTTTGCATCAAGTGTGGCGTCTGTCTGGAAAAATGTAAGTTCGATGCCATAGTCAAACGCTGATCAGCATTCACCATCGGATATTAACGGCCCGCTTTTAAGCGGGCCGTTGTCGTTTTCAGACCGGCAGAAAACCAAGCCATTTCACGTTTAGCGAGACGACCCCGAACTCCTCTTCGACCAGGCCCTTAATCAGATAGGGGCGAGGCTGGGCCAAAAGGCGGCAATAACGGTCGTAGATGGCGGGGAACAGGGTGGCGTCGAACAGAGCACTGTGGTCCTCGAAGGTGGCGAATTCCATGGGGCGCCCCTCGTGGGTGCGAATTGGTTTGCCGGTGACCCACCAACCAACCAGGGTGACATGGCGGCCAAGCCAGCGCCCCAGCGTGGCTGCCGGGATCGCACCGCTGCGGGCGATGGCTGTTCGGCAGCGGTCCAAGGGGTGGTGGGAGACGGGCAGGCCGAGACTCTCCAGCTCCTGAGCCCGCAGAACGCTGCGTTCACAGGGAGGTAACTCGGGAATAGTCGGCATGGGTGGGGCAAACAGATCGAAGCTGGATGCCTTAGCCAGGTGTCGTCGGTTAAGCAGCTGCCAGATCAGTTGTGGCCGTCGATGAGCCCCCTCCAGCAGATCAAAGCAGCCGGCCTTGATCAACAGCTTGATATCGCTTTCACCAAGCTGTGGCAGGCGTACCAGAAAGTCGGCAAGATCGGCAAAGGGGCCGTTGTGCTTTCGTTCTTGCAGCAGGTGGTCGATCGTCTGTCGGGTGAGGGAGGCTATCTGTTGCAGGCCGACGCGCAATTTTGGTCCGCGACCACGATAGGGGTAATCGCTGCAATTGATCTCAGGGGGCAGGATGGACAGCCCCAGACGCCGTGCCTCGGACAGGTAACCGAGGGTGGAATAGTAACCACCACCGTTGCTGATCACTGCGGCCATGAACTCGGCCGGGTAATTGGCCTTGAGCCAGGCCGACTTGCAGCTGACCAAGGCATAGGATGCCGAGTGGGGCTTGCAGAAGGAATAACCGGCAAAGGACAGGATCTGCTCCCAGATCTTCTCTAGAACTGCTCTGTCGATGCCCTGCTGCTCACCTCCAGTTAAAAAGCGTTGTTGAAAGTCGGACAACCGCTGTTCCTTGTCCTTTTTACTGACGATCTTGCGCAGCTGGTCGCCCTCGCTGGCGGAGAAGCCAGCCAGGGCCATGGCGATTTGCGTGATCTGTTCTTGGTAAACAGCCAGACCGTAGGTTTCGTCGAGGATTGGCGTCAAACCGGAGTGCAGATGACACCAGGGTTTGCCGCGCATGCGGGCGACGAATTCGCGAATGAAGCGATTGGCCGCCGGACGGATAATCGACGAGGCCATGACCAAATGCTCAAACAGGGAATCTTCGGCGGGCAACGGTTGTTGGTGCCACATCTTTTGCAAGAGCTGGCGAGTGGCCGGTGATTCGATGTAAAAGCAGCCAACGGTATCACCAGCACAGAGCAGAGCGCGGGTCTTGTCGTCGGTCAAAGGCTGCCAGCTTGGGTAATCGATGGTAGTGCCGTGGTGTTGCTCAATGGCCGCTAGAGCATCGCGGATAACCGCCAAGGAGCGGTTGCCAAGAATGTCGATTTTTACCAGTCCGGCTGCTTCCGCCTGGTCTTTTTCCCATTGTATGAGGGGTCGTCCGCCGGCTGACGTTTCCACCGGAACATAATAACGCATGTCGTCGGGTACCACTACCAGTCCGCCGCAGTGCTGGGATAGATGGCGCAGCTGGCCGTCGAGGCGGCCAGCCAGTGCAACGATGGTTCGCCAGTCTTCGTGCAGATCTTCACCGCGAAACAGCGGATGTTTTTGTAGTGCCGAAACGCCCTTGGATGGAGACCAGCAACTGGCCAGTCGGTCGGTGACCGATTTAATATCCGCCGCGGGTAGCCCAAAAACCTTAGCGATTTCCCGTAGGGCAGAGCGGCTTTTGAATCCCACCTGATTGGCGACCATCGCGGCCCGCTCTCGGCCGTAACGGGTAAAAGCAAAATCCAGAATTCCGTTCCGCTCATCCCAGGGAAAGTCGATGTCGATATCGGGTGGGTCCTGTCGCCCCTCGTTGAGAAATCGCTCGAAGAACAGGTTGTAGCGCAAAGGATCGACATGAGTGATCCCTAGGCAGTAGGCCACAAGGGAAGCGGCGGCGCTGCCCCGACCGCAGGTACGCG
>JAIOSZ010000114.1 GCA_021107335.1 Desulfuromonadaceae bacterium
GGCTTGCTCCTGCTGTAGCGGAAAAAGACCCTATCTTCGTGTCCGAGTTTAGTAGACCACTTCACAGCCTAGTGATAACCATATCGAAATTATTAACCATCAAATGAGGCAGGCCCCCTTCCGTTTCTGAACAGATGTTAGCGGCGGCCACCGTGTTCTGGCATATTGTCAGGAACAGCAACCAGTTGTTGGTCTTTTTCCTGGCAGGTTGCCTCGAGAGATTCACCCCGGCGTCCGGTAACTTTTACACTGTCTCCAACGCTCTTGCCTTTGCAGGCTTCTATTGCTTCCGGTGGTGGCCCTTGCCTGTGGCCTTGCCTGCTGCTGGCAAAACCGCTGGTTGGAAACATAATGACCAGTGTCAAAAGCAACACTGTTGCGCTTAATCTTTGCTTCTTCATCTTGAGCCTCCTTTAGGGGTTGTGTGTTTGATCTGTGCTCACAGTAACGATGAAACAAGGAACAAATAGGGAAGAAATGGACAAATTATTCGCGGACAAAAAGTAAAAACCTAAATCCGTACACCCACAACAACTTGCAGGTGCACGGATTCAGGCAGAGGAAGACCGACAGAGCGTATACGTCGTCAGGTTGTTTCAGGTCTGTACCGAGGGTGATAAACTTCAGTTTAAGCAGTCAGCGCAAAAGAAGAATATTCTTCTTCACTATCTGAACTACCTTTTAAGATTTCGAGCAACTGACTGAGGGTATCTTCACCGCTGTTTTGTTCATACGCTGAAGAAACTTGCGCCGGCGGCGGTGGTGGCGGTGGCCTCATGCCATCCTCTCCATCTTCACTACTGATCATTGCTGCAGGGTTAAATCCCTGGCTGGACATCAAACCGAAAAGCTCCTCACCACTTAGGGCACCATCCTCATCGGCATCAAAACTATTGAGGGCCTCTTCGATATCGAAACTGTTTCCGGTAACCTCTTCGATCCCCGCCGCTAAGGTTTTAAGCTCAGCCGAGGAAATCAATCCATCGCTGTCTGAGTCAGCCACCTTAAAGACATCCTTGTCCGGTGGCGGCGGTTGTCGTTGTATAGAGCTACTACTCATACTACTCATACTGCTCACGCTGCTGATCATGTTGACCTCCAAATTTGATTTCTGGCTGACTTTGTAATTAAAGTCGGCCTTCCTGTAGTTTGCGTATCGACCGGTTCTGCACCGCCTTTTATTGCGTTATTGTCACCTGAATGTATCAGTTTGTATCGCAGCTTGGATCTGTAGAAGTCCATTTCTAAGATCAGCCGCAATCACCCACAAACTGATAGCCAAGACCACGAACTGTTTTTAGGTAGCGGGGGGATAGAGGATCGTCGCCTATTTTCTGGCGAATGCGCGAAATATACAGATCGACATTACGGTCATAGCCGTTGTATGCGGTCTTATAGAGCTGATGATGAATGTCGTCGCGGGTCATAACACTGCCAACTTTTTGGGTCAGAGACCAAAACAGGTCGAATTCGATAGTTGACAGTTGCGCCGCCCGTCCTGCGATAAAAACATCACGCTTATTGGCATCGACGGTTAACTCACCAAAAGTTTGGAGTGCCAGCGGCGCTGATGGTGTGAAGCGACGTAACAGTGCCTTGATGTGCGCAGCCATCAAAGTGCCTCCCTCGCTACATACCATGGAATAATCGGCTCCCAAGTCTAGCGCGAGTACATGGAACGACTTGTCAGCGTTGTCCGAAACCAGAACCAACAAACCGTGATAACTGTCGCGGATTTCACGACAAACGGCTAAACCGTCAACCCCCGGCCCAGGGCAGTCCAGCACAATCAATTTTGGATGGCAGGCCTTGATAAAGGTTTGGGCCTGCTGCCAACTTGCTACTTGATCAGTTTGAATATCTTCCTTGCTCAACAGATAGTTAAGATCAGAAAAAAATGCTTTTGGCTGGGAAATAAAAAGGAGTGTCGCCTGCTTCATAGCTGGTATCCGTAACTAAGATAGTTGTCGGTGTTTTGTATATATGGTCGTCGTCGAACTAGATTCACTGCCCACGCAAAGAGCTGACACCGAAGAATAAAATGAGCGCTGCCAGTCACATCGAATGATGGGCATGCAAGGCTCGTCTTGCTGACTAGGTCAATCCATGTAACTTCGGTATTTGATAGGTTGTGTAAAAATTAAGGGAAAAATAAGGAGGAAATGTGGAAGAAGTGAAAATTCAGCTAGGCATATGAAAAAATCACCTCAACGCTTGTAGGCTTGTTAAACTGTGGTTTTTCAATTCATCCACAATTTATGCACTTTTCTATTTTATGCTGCGCTTGTTCTTGAGACATACTTGATGGATCTGAGCAGAAAAATTCGAGGCAGACTTGATTATGGTTATCAAACACAAACTTTTCTTCACATTGTTGCTGACCAGCATTGTGGTTTCAGGCGGGATGTTCCTGTTCCTGCAGTGGAGTTTCGACCGCGGTTTCCTCAACTATGTCCACCATCAGGAATTGGCGGAGCTGGATCAGCTCTCGGCACGACTTATCGGAAGTTACACTAGACATGGTGACTGGCAGTTTCTGAAGGGCAACCACACTCTCTGGCATCAGATACTCCGCACGACAGGAAGGCCGGAGCGGCCGGAGCGGCCGGAGCCCATGCCCCAAGGCAGGCCGGGGAACTTAGGCCCCGTGGGCCCTCCTCCGCCGGGGCCAAAAGGGTTAGGGCCGAGGATCGCTTTTTACGATGCTGACAAACAAAAGATGTTTGCTCCGCCTGGCGAAGGGAGCAATCTCCAGCTACGGCCGTTCAGCTATCAGGATAAGATTATCGGCTACCTGGCAATCGTTCCGCCGAAAGAACTTTCTCAGGCCGGTGACCTGGTGTTTGTCGAGCAGCAGACCGAATCCTTCGCCTTGGTTGCACTGGCCATGGCGGCGCTGTCGCTGCTGCTTGCCTATCCGCTGACCATCAACCTGCTACGGCCCATCAAAGCCTTGACCGGTGGAACCCGAAAACTGATCGCCGGTAAATTTAATACCCGCATCTCGGTGGACGCCAAGGATGAGCTGGGCCAGCTGTCTGCGGATTTCAACAGTTTGGCCATCACGCTGGAGAAGAACGAACAAGCCCGACAGCAGTGGGTGGCTGATATTTCTCACGAGCTGCGCACCCCGCTGGCAGTGCTGCGTGGAGACATTGAAGCCCTGCAGGATGGAATCCGGCAGCCGGGAGTGCAAACATTTGAAGCACTGCACGCTGAAGCCAAACATCTCGAACGACTGGTCAACGATCTCTACGAGCTTTCCATGTCCAATATAGGTGCCCTCACCTATAAAAAAATCCCCGTTGACCCGGTTGGGATTTTAAGAAGCAGTATCGAGCTGTTTGAGCACCGCTTTGCCGAAAAAAAGATACATATCCGTTCGGAATTGCCAATAGACTCCTCTTTGTCGCTACTCGCCGACCCAGACCGCCTGCAACAATTGTTTTCCAATCTGCTGGAGAACAGTCATCGCTATACCGATTCGCCAGGGCAACTGAGGATCCACCTGAAAATAGATAATAGTTCGCTTTTTTTCTATTTCGAAGATTCAGCGCCGGGGGTTTCGGAAGAGCAACAGACAAAACTATTCGACCGTCTCTATCGGGTCGAAACGTCCCGAAATCGTGCCAGGGGCGGTGCCGGACTGGGATTGGCGATCTGTAGCAATATCGTTGAAGCCCACCAGGGAGATATTGAGGTAAGTTCTTCATCGCTGGGTGGACTCAAAACCACCATCAAATTCTCGTTGCAGGGCAGAGGAAGGTCAAATGGAAACAAAAATTCTTATCGTCGAGGATGAACCAGGTCTGGCCAAACTGCATCGCGATTACCTGCAACAATCAGGGTTTGTAACCGAATGGTTGGCGGAAGGCTTGGAGGTGGTTTCCTGGGTCAAAGAGCACTCCCCGGCCCTCATCCTGCTTGATTTGATGCTTCCCGGAAAAGATGGACTGGAAATCTGCGAAGAGATTCGTACTTTCTCCGATGTGCCAATCATCATGATCACTGCCCGAGTCGAAGAGGTCGACCGCTTGCTCGGGCTGGAACTGGGCGCCGACGACTATATTTGCAAACCGTTCAGCCCCCGTGAAGTGGTGGCGCGGGTCAAAACTGTTCTGCGCCGCAGTTCCCCACCACCACAGGAGGAACAACAACTCCTGACTGTT
Organism: Desulfuromonadaceae bacterium; assembly: GCA_021107335.1. Classification (GTDB taxonomy): domain Bacteria; phylum Desulfobacterota; class Desulfuromonadia; order Desulfuromonadales; family Syntrophotaleaceae; genus Syntrophotalea_A. The sequence continues at coordinate 4,170 of JAIOSZ010000114.1, forward strand.
GATGAGGAAAGTTATCAGGCAATTTTGCAGGGGGAGAAACTCGATTTGACTGCGGTCGAATTTAAACTGTTGAGTGTTTTGGCCAAAAAACCGGGACGGATTTATTCCCGCGACCAGTTGATGGACCTTCTCTACAACGATCAGCGGATTATTTGTGACCGAACTATCGATAGTCATATCAAGAAACTGCGTAAGAAAATCGCTGTCACGGCCCCGAAACTGGAAGTAATCCATTCGATTTACGGTGCCGGCTATAAATATGAAAAACTCTAAACAGACACATCCAAAACAACTCGAAACACCCTTGCTGAATGGGTGTGAGGGATAAGTGCAAGACCAACGGTCAAGTTTGATTGCAAAACAATTAACAGCTACAAAAAACGCCCGCTGACATTTTAGTCAGCGGGCGTTTTTTGTTTTCTATCTGTAGCAAACCTAAGCTATTGCCGGCGGTCTCTCAAAACTGATACGGCCGATCTTGCCGCCCTGTAAATCTCGTAACAGAGCCTCTGCCGCCCGGTAGGAATCGACCACGCCCCCAGCACCGAGGCAACCGCGTCGGCGACCGATTTCAGCCAGCAATTCGACCGCTTCGGCGGGCAGCGCCTTGAGCTTGTAGCGCTGGGCCATAAACTCGCTGTAATGTTGCAGCAGAAATTCAGCCGCAAACAAAGCCACGGATTCATAATCCATGGCATTGTCGCCGATGGCACCACTGGCGGCCAGACGATAAGCCCCCTGTTGATCTTCAAGATTCGGCCAGAGGATACCGGGGGTGTCGTACAGTAACACACCGTTGCGCAAGTCGATCTGCTGAGCACACCGGGTAATGGCCGGTCGATCACCAACCCTGGCGATGCGCTTGCCAGCCAAGGTATTGATCAGGGTCGACTTGCCCACATTGGGAATACCCATGATCATAACCCGCAGGGGGCGGCCCGGTTTGCCGCGATGAGGAATTAGACTACGACACAGGTTCGGGACTCGAGTCGCTTCCCCTTTGTTCCCAGCATTAATCGCTAAGGCGCGAACGCCTTTATCGTTTTTTTCGAAAAACCGTATCCATTCTTTAGTGACCTGGGGATCGGCCAGATCCGCCTTATTCAACACTTTGATAACGGGCTTGTGCTGGCGCAGTTCGGCCAACAGGGGATTGCCGCTAGAGACTGGCAGCCGAGCGTCAAGCACCTCGATGGCAACATCGATCTTGGGCATTGCCTCGGCAATTTGTTTACGGGCGGTGCTCATATGCCCGGGGAACCACTTGATGGTCATGCTTATCACTCCTGACGCCAAGGCGCCTGTTAATGCTATTCGGTGTGTTGGCTGCGGTCGCCAGCGAGAATCGCTGCTACGGTCCGTTGCGCAGCACTGACACAGTCGTTCAGGCCGATGCCGAAAAAGGCATTGCCGGTAAAGAACAGGCCGGGATAACGGGCGCTGCGCTGCTGCAAGTCTTGCAGTCGCTGCCCGTGACCGACCCGATATTGGGGAATAGCCTGGCGATGGCGGAATACCTGCACAAAGTCAGGCTCAGCTTCGATGCCCATCGTCTGCCTCAACGCAGCTCTGGTTTCGTG
>JAIOSZ010000085.1 GCA_021107335.1 Desulfuromonadaceae bacterium
AATCCGCCTCGCACGCCCCGGTGCGAGCCTACAATGCCGCTCTTGATCAAGGGTTGTAGAATCTTGGTGAGAAAGGCCGGGGTGATTTCCTGCTCCCGGCAGATGTCTTTTTTCAGTACTGTCGTGCCAGATGGCTGCATCGCCATATACAGCACTGCACGGATGGCGTATTCCGTCGCCCTTGTGATAACCACGCATCCTCCGTAACGGTTTGTTGAATAAGAGACTTCCGTGGTAAGCAATAACCTGTCGGGGCGATCCTTGTCAAGGCAAAGAGGGCCGTGAACTGATTTGTGGGCCGATAAGACCTGGCCCAGCAGTGCCTTTTGAAGGCGCTTGGGGGCGTTTGTTGACGGCTTATGCTTGATGGCGTCGCAAAGGTCCGTCCTGCTGTGTTACGGCTTTTTTTCAGGAACCCGACATGCTAGATGTATGCCTTCACTCCTGAAAGGTCACCAGGTCTTACAGGACGAAATCTTTGCTTAGCCAATCTGTTAAGTTTGTGCGAAGCACCAAACTTGACAGTGAGACGTAGGGAAGACATATTTCGATAACTTGTCAAGAAAGGAAGCGGTTGCAATTGATGGTTTATGTACAGAATAATTCCTTGGTGGTCGGGCGCTTCGCGCCGAGTCCCAGTGGGCCCCTGCATTTTGGTTCATTGGTTGCGGCGGTCGGCAGTTACTGTCTGGCGCGTCAGGGTGGTGGATCCTGGCTGGTGCGCATCGAGGATCTTGATACGCCACGGGTAGTGTCGGGCGCAGCAGACGCTATTTTGCAGACCCTCGAGTCTTGCGGCCTGGAGTGGGATGGGCCGGTGCTTTACCAGAGCCGTCGGAACGACCGCTATCAGGCTGCATTGGACCGTTTACAGCAGAGCGGTCTGCTCTTTGCCTGCGGTTGTTCCCGCAAGGAAGTACTGGCCAGCGCTCCCCATATCAGTGAGGAAGGCCCCATCTATGCGGGGGTCTGCCGAACCGGCCTGGCTCAAGGGCGCCGACCGCGCTCTGTACGGATTCGCGTGCCGCAGCAGCAGGTCTGTTTTGCCGATGGCGTATTCGGGCCTCGGGAGCAGCGTTTGGATAGTGTGGTGGGGGATTTTGTCTTGCGCCGAGCTGATGGTTTGTTCGCCTATCAGCTGGCGGTGGTGGTGGACGATGCCGAATCTGGGGTCAACCAGGTGGTGCGGGGGGCTGACCTGCTGAGTTCAACTCCGCGGCAGATCTTTTTGCAGAGTTGTCTCGGTTATTCGCCACCGGATTATATTCATCTGCCGCTGGCGTTGGCGCAGGACGGTGAAAAGATCAGTAAGCGTCATGGCGCGGTAGCCATCGCCACAGGCCCTGGAAGGGCGCCGGACCTGTGGCGGGCTTTGCGCTTTCTTGGTCAGTCTGTGCCGGAAGAATTGCAAAACGGCCCAGTGACCGAGGTTGTGGCCTGGGGGGTAAAACATTTTGACTTGCAACAGGTTCCGAGCAGTTCCCAGGTGGCCGATGGTTAAGATTACCAGTTAGCAGAGAGATTAAAGGGGATGGTCAAGCCGCTACGCAGGCTCCAGTCCTCGCTTTTGCTGGTTAAGCCGACGCTGCCGCCTAAGTCCCATAGCCAGTCGCCAACGGGTATTTGTAGCCCGGCTCGCATTGAATTACGGCTGTTGATGGAATCAGCTCCGTCTATGCCTTCGATAGAGAGCAGGCCGACCAGGCTATTGTCCATCAACGGCGCCTTAATGCCGAGGGCATAGCGGAAGGCGTCGTCCTGGCTATCGGCGTATGGGCGCGGGTCACCAAGAATGGCTAGGCCAAGATTGAGGTACGTTGAAAAGAGCGGGAAGTTTCGGGAGGCCAGCAGGTCGATGAAGACGTCGGCTTCGTCGGTGCCAAAATCGTCTTTGTTGTCGGCGTTGGGTAGTTTGGTGGCGAGACGTAGAGCCAGGGCCGGAATGCGAAGCGATTCCTGCCATAGTCGCACCTTGAGGCCAATCGTAAGGTCGCCGCTGCCCCACTGATCGTCTTGACCGTTTTCTCGCAGATGCAGGTAGCTGTAGAGTAGTTGGCATTCAACGCGTTCCCCAAGTCCGAGATTGAGAGTCAAACTTGGTAGTTCGGCCAATCGACGGTCTTTGTCCTGTTCCTGGAACAGGTTGTGCAGCCCGTCGTAGTATGCTAGGCCGATGCGGAATTCAGCATGATTTTTCGGTAATAATTGAGCGTCCTGCAGGCCAAGGGGTTCAAGATTTTCGGCCAAAACCGGCGAGGTCAAAAACAGCAAAAGCAAAATGGCCATAACGGTGTGAACTGAAGAAGGAAATCGCAAGGGGTACCTCCTGAGGGCGTATTGATGGAATTTCACTGTAGGATGTTGTAATCTTAGCAAATTTATACCCCATGTAAGTTGTCTGTCAACAGGGTTGACCTTAACCGAGCAATTTGACGCTTGGAGAGTCCCAGCCTATTGCAAGGGCTATGGTATAATAATTTTCAGTTTAAAAAAGAGGAGGGATGGTTCATGCTCAAGGCTCTATGTTTGGTGGTTTTGACCGTTACTTTGACAGCCTGCGGTGCTGGCAGTTTTAAGGTTGACAAAGAAGAATATCGGCAGCGAGTTCGCACCCTGGGTGTTGTCCCCCTGCTGGTTGACGGTAGTTCGCACTTGAACCATCCACAGTCTCAGGAGATCACAGCGTTGCTACAGCGGAGCAGCGCCAGCCAGCATAAACAGCTGGTCGAAATGCTTAAAGAGAAAAAGGGTTATTTTGATGTTCGCCCGGTGGTTGGTGATGCGGGGGCCTTATTCGGTAGCCTGGTCCAGGGTCGTGTCTGGCAGGAGGGGGGACGCGGTCCTCATCATAGCTATAGCTTCAATGCTCAAGCGATCGCTGAATTGACTCGGCAGAGCAGCACGGATGCCTTACTTGTGATTGTCCTCAATGGAGCGGTGCGTAACGCTAAACGCTGGGATAGGACACGTTTGAGCTACCTTGAGGCACCGTTCAACAGTATTTTGGCTTCGGCTTCTGTGGTCTTGCCTTCCGGGGAGGTCCTGTGGGAATATCAGGCTTCGGAGTCGTTTCTTGATCTTCAGTACCCGGCATTCGATGAGGCCTATTATAACCATGAAGATGAGGTTACGATTCGTTTCATTACTCTGGCAGGACTGGAGAGGCATGTTCAGGAGCCTGGGCGCAAATGGCTGCAGGATACGGTATTGGCAAGTCCCTATCGGGAGCTTTTTGACAGGTTGAACGCAGAATTGAAGCCCGGTCTGCTGAATCCCTTTACGAGTAATGGTGCCAGTCAGTGATCCTGGCCAGAACCCAAATTCAGAGGTTATGGCGGCGCCACGCTGCAAATAATTCATTGACACGAACTCTTAAATTGGGGTAGATAGGGGGAAGTATCGGATTGCCGCTCAGCCTTTCGCGGCCCTTGCCTTGAGCCTCCTCAAAGAATTTATTCCAGACAATTCAAATTATTCGTAAGTAGTTTTATACATAGAGACTGAGTATTCTGAACGCCGATATCGGCAGCACCTCTGGGCGCCGACCGAGATTGGCAAGGAACAATCTCCCTCCCTTTAGCATCAAGAATTCCATTATCGATAGACAATTGACAATCAAGACCGAGAACACCATGTTGCCGAAAAAGGGTGGCCGGAAATGTAGCGCGGTACGCACCGCGACAAAATCGGTTTCCCGCTCGCTACACCCCATGTCGGGTGAGGAGAACGTATGAACCTGAAAGAACTGAAAGAAAAGAAAATCGCTGATCTGGTCCAGATTGGCAAGGACCTGAAGCTGGAGGGAGCTTCAGGGATGCGCAAACAGGATCTTGTTTTCGCTATTCTCAATGCTACGGCGGCGAACAACGGTGCCATTTACGGCGAAGGTGTGTTGGAGATCCTGCCTGATGGTTTCGGTTTTCTGCGAGCCCCCGATGCCAATTATCTCCCAGGTCCCGACGATATTTATGTATCGCCCTCGCAGATTCGCCGTTTCAATCTGCGTACCGGCGATACGGTGGCAGGTCAGATTCGACCACCCAAGGAAGGGGAGCGTTACTTTGCGTTGCTCAAGGTGGCGGAAGTCAACTTCGAGAACCCGGCGGTGGCTCGGGACAAGACCCTGTTCGACAACCTGACGCCTCTGTATCCGGAAGAGCGCATTATACTGGAGACCGAGCCGGACAATCTCTCCATGCGGGTGATGGACCTGGCGGCTCCGATTGGCAAGGGCCAGCGCGGTTTAATCGTGGCTCCGCCCCGTACCGGCAAGACCATGTTGCTGCAGAATATCGCCAACTCCATCACCACCAACCATCCGGAAGTCTACCTTATCGTGCTGCTCATCGATGAGCGGCCAGAAGAGGTGACCGACATGCAACGTTCGGTCAACGGCGAAGTCATCTCCTCGACCTTCGATGAGCCGGCGACCCGCCACGTCCAGGTGGCAGAGATGGTTATTGAAAAGGCCCGTCGATTGGTGGAGCACAAGCGGGATGTGGTTATTCTGCTCGATTCCATTACCCGTCTGGCCCGCGCCTATAATACCGTGGTGCCGCCGAGCGGCAAGATACTCTCCGGCGGAGTCGATTCCAATGCCTTGCACAAACCGAAGCGCTTCTTCGGCGCGGCGCGTAACATCGAGGAGGGCGGCAGTCTGACCATTATTGCCACCGCCTTGATCGACACGGGCAGCAAGATGGACGAGGTTATCTTTGAAGAATTCAAGGGTACCGGCAATATGGAGTTGCAGCTTGACCGGCGTCTGGTCGAAAAGCGGACCTTCCCGGCCATCGACATCAATAAATCGGGTACCCGTCGCGAAGAATTGCTGCTCGATACGACTACCCTGCAGCGCACGTGGCTACTACGTAAGGTGCTGTCCAATATGAATGTGGTCGATGGCATGGACTTTATGCTGGAAAAACTTTCCGCCTGCAAGGGGAATCAGGAGTTTCTCGATTCGATGAATCAGTAACCGTTCTGGCAAGAAAATGCTTGCAGAATTTGTGCGAAGATGGTAACAAGTACGCTTCGCTTTTTAGCCCTTTGGAACAATGATTAGCCCTGTACAAAGCCAGGGCATCAAGGAGAACAAATAGTTATGAAAGACGGAATTCATCCTGCCTACGATAAAGTCACCGTCAAGTGTCACTGCGGATTTACCTTTGAGACTTGCTCTACCAAAAAAGACGAAATCACCACGGAGGTCTGCTCCGCTTGCCATCCCTTCTATACCGGCAAGCAGAAGCTGATGGACACCGCAGGTCGCATTGAGCGGTTCCGTAAAAAATACGGCACGAAATAGTAACTGCTGGAGGCGGCCCTTCAGGGCCGTTTCTTTTTTATTGAGCCGCAGCGCCTAGGCGCTGCGGCTTGTCCAGTTTTTTCGCCGCATCAGCCATTTGCCTGCTGCGGAGTGACTCCGGCCCATTAGGCCGGGAATTGAGCGAGGGGGCCATGTTCGTTCAGCTATTGCAGCATACTCCCGAACCCGAACGTGTGGTCGCTGCCGCGGCTCGTCTTTGTTATTCAGCCTCTTCTGTTGAGCAGTTGCTGGATCAGGGGCCGCAGGAACGCGCTCGGCTGCTGGAAAAGATCCTCTCCCTGGGGCATCTGTCGGTACTAGAGCATGCTTCTTTTTCCTTTGCTGTCGAAGGAATTAGCCGCGCTTGCTCCCATCAACTGGTTCGTCATCGCCTGGCCTCCTTTTCGCAACAGAGCCAACGTTATGTTTCCCATCAGGAGCGCTTCGCTGCCGTGGTGCCGCCGACGATTGCTGGTCGCCCCGAGTTGCTGCAGCGATACGAACAGCTCTTCGATGAGGTGCATGTCCTGTATCGTGAACTGCTGGAGGCCGGCGTTCCAGCTGAAGATGCCCGGTTTGTGCTGCCAAATGCCGCTCAAACCAAGCTGGTGCTGACCATGAACGCACGGGAGTTGCTGCACTTTTTCGGTTTGCGCTGTTGCCGTCGCGCCCAGTGGGAAATCCGTGCCATGGCTATCGAAATGCTGCGTCTGGCACGGGGGGCTGCCCCTCTGCTCTTTGCCGGCGCCGGTCCCGGTTGTCTGGCTGGTCCCTGTCCCGAAGGCTCTATGGCCTGTGGCGCCGTCGACCAAGTGCGGCGGGAATTTTCTGAGCTTTGAGCAGGTCTTCAGGCGGTAGGTAAGGAGTAGTTTCTAGTGGATCCCATCTTTGACAAGCTGGAAGAGGTCGTCGATCGTTTGCGCGAAGTCGAGGGGTTGCTTTCCGATCCGCAGGTGGCCTCCAATCAGGATCGCTTTCGGGGGCTGACCAAGGAACATGCCGAATTGTCTCCCGTGGTGGAGGCTTTCAACAATTATCGACAGCTGTGCGAGGAAATTGCCGGACATCGGGAACTGCTGCAGGACAGCGACGCCGAACTCAAAGAGATGGCGAAGGCAGAATTGCCGGCGTTAGAAGAGCGGCGCGGCGAGATGGAGCAGGGACTCAAGCTGCTGCTCTTGCCCAAGGATCCCAACGACGAAAAGAATGTTGTTCTGGAGATTCGCGCTGGAACCGGCGGTGACGAAGCGGCCCTTTTTGCCGGCAATTTGTTCCGCATGTACGGTCGTTATGCCGAACGCCAGGGCTGGCGGGTTGAAGTAATGAGCTGTTCCGAGTCCGATGCCGGCGGCATGAAGGAAGTGATCGCCATGGTCAGCGGCCAGCGAGTCTATTCTCGTCTTAAGTACGAGAGTGGCACACACCGGGTGCAGCGGGTTCCGGAAACGGAAACCCAGGGCCGCATCCATACTTCTGCCTGTACCGTGGCGGTGCTGCCAGAGGCTGAAGACGTCGATGTTGACATTGATCCGACCGATCTGCGCATCGATGTCTATCGCGCTTCCGGGGCTGGTGGCCAGCACGTCAACAAGACCGAATCGGCGGTGCGTATCACCCATCTACCGACCGGAGTGGTGGTCTCCTGCCAGGACGAAAAGTCGCAGCATAAGAACAAGGCCAAGGCTATGAAGGTGCTCAAGTCCCGCATCCTCGACAGCCTGATGGCCGAGCAGCATGCGCAGATGGCTGCCGATCGCAAGACCCAGGTCGGTAGTGGCGATCGCTCCCAGAGGATTCGCACCTATAACTTTCCGCAGGGGCGTTGCACCGATCATCGCATCGGCCTGACCCTCTACCGTTTGGATAGTATTATCCAGGGTGATCTCGACGAACTGGTCGATGCCATCAGCACCTATTTCCAGAGTGAGTCTCTGGCCGGTCAGGAATCCTGATCTTGGCCGAGCCGTGGACGGTGCTCAAGATTTTGAAATGGACGGCCGGTTATCTGCAAGAACGGGGTATCGAAGGGGCACGGCTCGATGCCGAACTGTTGCTTATCGAGGTGCTAAAGCTTGATCGGGTCGGACTGTATGTCAATTATGACCGGCCCCTTGAGGCGACAGAATTGGCCGCCTATCGGCAACTCGTTGGGCGGCGTGCCCGCCGGGAACCAGTCGCTTATATTCTCGGCCGTAGTGAGTTCTGGTCCTTACCCCTGCTGGTGCGGCCCGATGTGTTGATACCTCGCCCAGACACCGAGGTGCTGGTAGAAGAGGCTTTGCAGCGGGCTGGCGACGAGTGCCGTATCCTCGACGTTGGCACCGGCAGTGGCGCGATAGCCATTGCCCTTGCCCATGAGTTGCCCAACGCTCGGCTGGTTGCCATCGATATTTCTGAAGCGGCTCTGACGGTGGCGCAAGAAAATGCCCGCAGCAACGGCGTGGGTGAGAGGATTTCCTTTCAGTCGGGAAACTTGCAGCGATTGCCAGTCGGTCCCTTTGAGCTGATTGTCGCCAACCCGCCCTATATACCTCAGGGGGATCTGGCTGCTTTGCAACCTGAAGTGCGCGATTACGAACCGCAACTGGCCCTGGCCGGTGGTAAGGATGGTCTCGATTGTTATCGAGCCCTGGCTGCTCAGTCGCCACAGTGCTTATCCTCTGGTGGGTGGATGCTGCTGGAGGTTGGCATTGGTCAGGCCGAGCTTGTTCAACAATTGTTGACCGAGGTGGGACTAGTTGAGGTCTTCTGCCGTAACGATTATGCCGGCGTGGCACGGGTAGTCGGGGGCCGCCGCGCGGTTACCGCCTAAGCATAAACCTCCTTTACGACAGGTAAGTAAGCTTTGGAAAAAATCATTGTTCATGGTGGCCGGAAACTATCGGGAAGAGTTCAGGTCAGTGGCGCAAAGAATTCCGCTCTACCATTACTTTTTGCTACATTACTTGCTCCCGGAGTTCACCGGCTTGGCAATGTGCCGAATCTGAGGGACATTACCACCGCAGAGCGCCTGTTGGGGGTTTTTGGTGCGCAAGTTGAACGCCAAGATAATTTATGCACCATCGATGCGACGGCAATTCAGAGCGTTGTGGCACCTTATGAACTGGTTCGTACCATGCGCGCCTCGGTGTTGGCTCTGGGTCCCCTGCTGACCCGGCTCGGACACGCCCGGGTCAGCTTGCCCGGAGGCTGCGCCATTGGCGCCCGACCGATCAACCTGCATCTCAAGGGGCTAGAGGCCATGGGCGCGCGGATCGAACTTGACCACGGCTATGTCGAAGCTCGCGCTAAGCGGCTTAAGGGCGCCCACATCTATCTCGATTTTCCCACTGTTGGCGGCACCGAAAACCTGATGATGGCTGCGGTGCTGGCCAAGGGCACCACGGTCTTAGAAAACGCTGCCTGTGAGCCTGAAATCGTAGATCTGGCCAATGCTCTGATTTCCATGGGCGCTCAGATTCATGGTGCTGGCAGTGATCGAATCACCATCGAAGGGGTGGATGAACTTCAGCCCATGGATTTTTCGGTCATGGCCGACCGCATCGAAGCCGGAACCTTCATGGTCGCCTCCGCTCTGACTCGGGGCAATGTTCTGGTTGCTGGCGCTCGGGTCGAACATCTCGAAGCGCTGATCTGTAAATTACGCGAAGCCGGCGTTGAGGTGCTCGAAGAAGCGGATGGATTGCGGGTCAAGGGGCCGCGTCGTCTGGCCCCAGTCGATATCAAGACCCAACCCCATCCGGGCTTTCCCACCGATATGCAGGCCCAGTTTATGGCGCTGATGGTCTTGGCCAACGGCACCAGCATGATCAGTGAAAATGTCTTTGAGAATCGCTTTATGCATGTCTCTGAATTGCAGCGTATGGGGGCCGATATCTCCATCGAAGGCGGCCAGGCGACGGTCAAGGGAGTTAAAGAACTGCTCGGCGCGCCGGTTATGGCCACCGATCTGCGGGCCAGCGCCTGTCTGATATTGGCCGGGTTGGCGGCGGACAACACCACCGAGGTGCGACGTATCTATCATCTTGACCGGGGCTACGAACGTATCGAAGAGAAGTTCCGTCAACTGGGTGCCCGTATTGAGCGGGTCAAAGAAGAGTCCTAAACGAATGGTTTGCGTCGGCGAAGAAGTCATCAGAAGCTTCGCGTTGATTGTTGCTTTGTTTTTATTACTGTCCACGATTCACCAGGGGTCAACCTATGAGTGATTTTATTACCTTTGCCTTGCCCAAAGGGCGCATCATGCAGGATTCGATGGAGCTCTTTAGCAAGGTTGGCATCACCTGCCCGGAAATGGCTGGCGATAGCCGTAAGCTGGTTTTTGAGAATCGCGAAAGCAAGTTTCGCTTTATGGCGGTGCGCGCTACCGACGTGCCGACCTACGTAGAGTATGGCTGCGCCGATATCGGCGTGGTGGGCAAGGATACCCTGCTTGAGCAGGGCAAGGATCTATACGAGCCCCTCGATCGCAAGTTTGGCTATTGTCGGCTGATGGTTGCCGAGCCCAAAGCCCTGCGCGAGGAAGAGGACCCGAGCAGTTGGTCCAATATTCGCGTGGCCACCAAATATCCCAACATCACCGAACGCTACTTTGCAGCCCGCGGTGTGCAGGTGGAACTCATCAAGTTGTACGGCTCCATCGAGTTGGCACCGCTAGTGGGTCTGTCCGAGCGCATTGTTGACCTGGTGTCCACCGGTGCCACCCTGCGTGATAACGGTATGGTCGAAGTCGAAACCATCGCCGAGATTACTAGTCGCTTGATCGTTAATCGGGCCAGCCTGAAGACCAAGCATCAGCGGATCAGCCGGATTCTCGCCGACCTGGAAAAGGTGATCGGCAGCGAGCCGACCATCTCCGGTTAATGGTTTTGAGCATGGCACTGTATCGTCTGGAGAAAAAGCATGATTGAGTTTCTGCGTTTTGACGATGCCGGTTTCGAGGCCGCCCTGCAGCGCATCGTGGCTCGTGGCGAAGAACCGCCGGCCGGGGTTGAAAACATCGTTGGGGAGATCATCGCGCGGGTACGCAAAGAAGGGGATCAAGCTCTCTTTGACTACACCGCCCGCTTTGACGCCCTGCAGCTCAGTGCTGCGACGGTAGAAGTTACAGCGGCCGAAATAGATCAGGCCCTGGCCTCGATCAGCGATGATTCCGTGGCCTGCCTGCAGCTGGCCGCGGATCGTATCGAGGCCTTTCCACGTAAGCAGAAACAGGAATCGTGGCCGTCCACCGATGAGCCGGACATGCTGGTGGGGCAACTGGTACGGCCTCTCGACCGAGTCGGCATCTATGTCCCCGGTGGCAAGGACAGCTATCCCTCATCGGTGTTGATGA